>NZ_JACJUZ010000089.1:0-17777 GCF_014299995.1 Sphaerospermopsis sp. LEGE 00249
GGGTAATGGGGACTGGGGACTGGGTAATATTATTCCCAATCACTAATCACCAATCACCAATCACCAATCACCTACGACGGAGGACTTCTAATAGCTTTGTAAAGGTTTGGGGTAGGGGTGCGGTTACTTCCACCCAATCTCCAGAAATGGGATGCTGTAACTTGAGTCGCCAAGCGTGTAATGCTTGACCGGGCAAATTTACCCCCACAGAACGACCAGAACCATAAACAGGGTCGCCGACTATAGGATGACCGATTTTGGCACTGTGGACGCGAATTTGATGAGTACGCCCTGTTTCTAACTGGAAATGGATCAAGGTGTAGTTCCCCAGCCTTTCTTTCACTTGCCAATGGGTTATGGCTGACCTACCCCCCTCTTCTATGGGGACTATGGCCATTTTTTTGCGGTCTTGGGGATGACGACCAATGGGTAAATCTACAGTCCCGCTTTCGGTTTTTGGCGCACCGTAAACCACCCCTAAATATTCTCGGCGTGCTGTTTTTGCTTGTAGTTGTGCTTGTAGGTGTTGATAGGCAATATCAGTTTTAGCAATAGCGATCGCTCCAGTTGTATCTTTATCTAATCTGTGAACAATACCAGGACGTTGCACACCACCAATTCCCGGTAAATTAGGACAATGTGCCAACAAAGCATTTACTAATGTACCATCTGCGTGACCAGGTGCTGGATGAACTACCAAACCTGCGGGTTTATTGAGAATGAGTAATTGCTCATCTTCGTAGAGAATATCTAAAGGGATATCTTCTGCTACCAGTTCCAACGGTTGAACTGCGGGAATTTCTAAACAAATGCGATCGCCAAGTTTGAGATTTATTTTTTTAGATGTACAAACTTGATCATTGACTTGAACATGACCCTGTTCAATTAACTGTTGTACACGGGAACGAGATAAATCAGGTATTGCAGATGACAGATAACGATCCAGACGTTCAGTTTTCTCTTGGACTAAAAGATTAATAGCGGTCACAGTTGGTTAATTTTAAACAGCTAAGTATATGAAAATTCTACTGATATCAGGGAATGGTGATTGGTGATTAGTGATTGGGAATAATATTACCCATTACCCATTACCCAGTCCCCAATACCCTAAATCATCCTGATAGTGAATTATGAAAGAGGAAAAGAATAAATTAAGCACTGTATGAGTAGAAATAGTCCGGGATATAGTATAGCTAATTTACAGTACATTTGCTTTGTAGTCATTAGCTTTACTAGCTTAAAAGGACTATTGATTTTAAGCACAAACATCTTGTTTGATCAGCAAAATCAGGTGAAACATAGTATTTTTCAAGAATGGACAATTGACAATGACCTCTCCCTGAAAGTCAGAGGATTGAAAAAGCGGATTTTTTTTGGTTTTTTCCCCTTCAAAGGGGAGGTTTTAAACCTTGAATGAAACAATTATCAATTGTCAATTGTCAATTATCAATTGATAAACTGCTATTTTCATTACTAATTTTTGTCTTAACTTTAATTTTTTATATTAGGTTTAAAATAGTTTTTTATTTCCCTGTTAAATCTATAGTAACGTGAAATTAGTAGGTAATTACTGAGCATCTACACATATACCACATAATCATTCAAGGCTGGAATACAAAAAATTAGAAGTAATGGAGAAGGTGTAACTTTTCTGAACTTAATGCTTCTAAATCTTTGCTATTCTCATGTCTTACACCTTTATATTATTGGGGAAATTAAAGTCTATAACATCCAATGATGTCGTAGATTGAGCATTGCCAACCAGCCCTTATGGAAAAAGTGCAGGATGTGGATCTTGCCCATATGACTGCTGATAGGGGAATGCTTAGATAATTTCTGCTTTTTGCCCAGGTGAGGGGTGAGTGGGGTGTGGGGTGTTGGGTATTGTGTGTTTAGAGAAAAGACTTGCTATACTCACTCCCATGTAAACCGTTATCTTTATCTGGCATGAAGTCCAAAAAGACCGGTGTGAATCCTCTACAGGTGATTCACAAATTGTGATGTCAAATTTTTATTTGTATTCAAATCCATGCTAATGAAAACGCTTCCTATTAGTAGATACAGATTTTTCCAAAAACTACAACCTCTATCCCTGTTGAAGAAAATCACCAGTAAGTCGGTTACTGGTTGTTTAGAGGTATTTAGCACTTCCGGGGCTTGGTCAATATATGTACAAGAGGGGAAATTAATTTATGCTTGTTACTCAGAGAAGATGTTTGAGCCACTGTATCGCAACTTGCAGAGGTTGACCCAGAAAAATTCTACTCTTCCCAGAGGTATTAATGAGCAGTTACAAAGCATCTTTGAAAGAGGTGTGGAAAATCAGGCTATTCCCAATCCAGATTATTTAGCTATTTGCTGGTTGGTGAATGAGCAATATATTAGCTCTATGCAAGCGGCAATGCTCATTGAACAATTAGCTCTAGAATTTCTAGATTCATTTCTGCAAATCGAAGAGGGAAGTTATGAGTTTATCCATGAAACCTTTTTGGATGATTTACCCAAGTTTTGTCATTTGAATCTGCGCTTATTAGTGGAAAAGTGCCAGGCGGGGATAAAAGTTTCTCCTGAACAATTTTGGCAGTATAGTCAGCAATCTTCAGCAGGTGTCAGAGTTGCTACGGAGCAGTTTTGGCCAGACAATGAACCAAAGACACGCCCTAAAATTGAAGTACAATTGCCCCCAATTGGCAATAAACCACCAACTCCCAGCAAATATCAAAGATTTTATTCCCAACCCAAGGACAAAAAACATTACACAATTTTCTGTGTGGATGATAGTCCTTTGGTGTTAAATACTATTAAAAGTTTTTTAGATGAGCAAATATTTTCTGTATTTGGTGTTACAGATTCAGTAAAAGCTTTGATGGAAATTTTCCATACCAAACCAGATATGATTTTTCTGGATGTGACGATGCCGAATTTAGATGGCTATGAAATTTGCTCTTTATTGCGGAAACAGCCATATTTTAAAAATACACCTGTAATTATGGTGACAGAAAAAGCCAGCTTGATAGATAAAGCTAAAGCAAAACTCGTTAGAGCTTCAGCTTGCTTGACTAAGCCTTTAAATCAAAGTGATTTACTGAAAACGGTTTTTCAGCACATGATTTAAAGCAGATAATTGAAAGTAGATGATTGAAAGTAGAAAATATAAGTTTTTCTCGATCTAGATTACACTGGACGACAATTAGATAAAATACTGTGCATCTTGACTACTGCTCCAATGACTGCGATCGCTGGCGCACTAAATCCCGTCTCTTCAACTTGTTGCACAATTGTCCCTAACTCACCAATTAATTCTTCTTGTTCTGGCCGGGTTCCCCACCTCACCAAACCTATTGGAGTCTCTAGACTCAACCCAGATGAACTCAACTGTTCCACAATATAAGGTAGATTGTGGATACCCATATAAATAACTATTGTTTCTGAACCTTGGGCGATCGCTTGCCATTTTATAGTCGGTCGATACTTACCCGCCGCTTCGTGACCCGTTACAAATGTCACTGATGAACTATACAGACGGTGGGTTAAGGGAATACCAGCATAAGCCGCCGCTGCAATGCCGGCTGTGATCCCCGGCACAACTTCTACAGAAATTCCCGATTCTAGTAACTCTGCCATTTCTTCCCCACCACGCCCAAAAATAAAAGGATCGCCACCTTTTAACCGCACCACAATTTCATGATCTTGGGCTTTTTCAATGAGTAGTTGGGTAGTTTCTTCCTGTAAGAGCGAATGTCTCCCCATGCGCTTACCAGCGTTGATTTTTTCAGCTTGGGGATTGATCATTGCCAAAACCGGCGGACTTACCAAAGCATCATAAATAACTACATCCGCACATTCCAATAAACTTTTACCCTTGAGAGTCATGAGTCCAGGATCACCAGGACCAGCACCGATTAAATAAACCTTACCCAAAAACTTTTTCCCCTTCTGTTGCTAAATCCCAGATTATATCAGCTAGTTCTGGGCTGACTCCTAAAGGTGGTGCTAATTGCAACTTTACCCCAGGAAATTTTAATTTTAGCTTTTCTAAAGATTCGGCGATCGCATCAGTTATTCCCCCAGTGAATAAAAAATATGGCAAAATTGCAATCTGCTGATTACCAGCAGCTACTATTTCTTTTATCTTTGTTTCTAAACTGGGAGATACAGACCAATAAGCCGTTACTGCTCCCAAACTCCTAGCTATATCTTCTACTGGTTGTTGTGAACCAGAACGACGACTACCATGTGCTAACAGAATTACTGCCTCTGCTTTTATAGTAGCTATTGTTGAAGTCAGCAGTTTTGCTAAATTTCCATGACTTCCTAAATAGGGTTTAATCTCAATCTGGATCTTTTCACCCAGTGCTGTTTGTGCAAGTTCCACTTCTGCGGGAATATCTGACATGACATGAACTCCCGGTAGCAGAAATAAAGGTATAATTTTTAGGCATTTGCAACCAAAAGCTAAAGCCTTTGGCGCGAAATCTTGAATTTGCTGGTTTAATGGTTGAGTATTTAGCTCTAGGGTAGCTATCCCTACTAAATGTTCACTATCTGGTAATTTCAGACTGAGCAGCTTTGCTAGTTGCTGCATAGCAATATTTGGACGCGAATCACGACTACCGTGAGATACTAAAAGATAAGCAGATGACATAGGCTGACGATGTGATTAACTAAAAATTTAGGTTAAGGAGTATTTATTATGAAAGAATTTATGCACTCTTTAGAAGAATTAGTGGACAAACTAACACTAGGTGCAATTCTAGAGATGTTAGAACGAATCTGCCACAAAAAAGCAGAAAATCTCAGAACTCACTGGAATGATGAAGAAAACGCCAAGTTATGGGAAAAAGCGGCTAAACAAATCGAAAATATCAATGTCGATATTTGAAAAGAGCAGCACTCAAAGTATTCATGTGTTCCCAGGGTTTAGTCCCTCCCACCCAAGGATGCGAGGGTAAATTTCCTTTGGGGAATGTTTTGGGTGCTGGCCAGGGAAAAACTAAATTCTGATTATAAGAACTAGATTTTGTGAGATCCCAGCCAACAGCAGCACAAAATCGAGGATAATCTTGACCACAGCTTTCATATATTTCTATTTGCACACTGAAACCAAAATGACCTTGACTATATTTTGTCCATAAATGATCAATTATCTGTAAATCCTCAGATGGTAAGTTTTCTAAATCACTATTAAATAAATATTTTCCCACAGGTTTAGATAAAGCTTGACGCAGCACTGTCCAGGTTTCATCATCTGCTTTTTGCCATTTTTTGAACTTGAGTAATTTTTCTAACCTTTTGTAATTAACTCCGGCGGCTGAATATAAGGTATTGTGAAGATTAATTGATTTTTGTTTAACTGGTTTTATTTCTGTGTTGACTGCTGCTAAAACTTCTGTAGCAGACTGGTAACGTTGGGGTAGGGCATTTTGTAGCAGTTTATTCAGAATAGCACTCAAACGCTCGGAAACTTGATTTTCCGGTAATAAATAATCTTGCCATATCCAGCGATCGCTTGTCACATCAAATAAATCAAAGGGAGAAACACCTGTTAATAAGTAAATGCAAGTTACACCCAAACTATACAAATCACTTGCTGCTAAGGCCTTACCCCTCATTTGTTCAGGAGCCATATATTCAGGACTTCCTACCGTTGTACCAGTATTTACTGAAGCTGTAGCGGTGATTTGTTTCGCTACTCCAAAATCAATTAAAACCAAGTTTCCTGCTTCAGTATTATTGTTATTACGGTTTTTTATTTTACTGGGTTTTCCAAAGTTTTTGGGTTGTTGTTGAGCATTGAAAGATTGCAATTCACCCAAATTCATAGTAGGATTTAATGATTCTACCTCAGTAATTGGTGGAGGATCTTCAGATGTATTACCTAACAATGAAATATATCTTCTCATAATATTTGCTGGTTTAATATCCCGATGTATCACTTTTCGAGTATGAATAAATTCCAGCACTGGTAATAAATCTTTGAGTAGTTGCCAAATATGCACTTCAGCAAATACACCTTGCTCTTGTAATTCTTGTGCTAATGTCTTGCCTACAATTAATTCCTGTACTAAATATAGTTGATTGTCTTGTTCAAAGTGTGCAAGCAAATGAGGGATTTGGGGATGTTGTAATTCATCTAATCTCACTGCTTCTTGGTGAAATAATTCCACCGCTTTTGCAAAAGTAGTTGTATTCGTATCAGGAAAATATAATTGTTTAATTACACATTTAACTTTAGATGGTATATCCTCATCTACAGCTAAAAAAGTTCTGCCAAAACCACCGCTACCAATGGGATAAATTGGACGATAGCGTTCTTTAAGCAGTAAAGGCTTTCCACATTTGATACAGAAACGAGCATTGTCCAGGTTCTGTGGGTATAAACAAGCAATACAACAAGTCATTAGTCATAGGTAGATGGGGAGGTAGGGGAAGCTCGCAAGGGTAGGGGAAGTAGGGGAAGTAAGGGAGGTTAATAACCCAGTCACCAGTCAGCAATCACCAATCCCCTATTTCTTTTCTGCTTTATAAGTATAAAAGTTGTCAAATGCGCCTACTGTTTCAAATTTGTAACCAGGTATTAAATTATCAATTTTTAAATCAGTAGTATAAAGACTAAAAACAATATAGTTCTGTCTTTTTGTGGTGGCAGAAATAATATCTTTAATTTGCGGTTGAGCGGAATCAACCAGCTGATTGCAATTAAATTGTATCAGATTTTGCAAAAAATTCGGTGTTTTTTGACAAAAATCTGTTTTTAAGTAAGTTGTCAAACGTTGTACTGCATACTCTTCATATTTAGGCTGTTGTGGATTTGTGGTAGCCATCGTCACTCCCAAGACTGCTATTCCTGCTGCGCCTACAGATGCAATTAAAGTCAATACTTTCATATATACCAGGTTGTGATCTAATGACTACAGTTTAAAGACTACAAAAAAAATTAGTCAATTTCAGTCAAAAAAAATCTTGATTATTTTTTAAAGTCGTGCTATGCTCAGAGAGTAAATGGCGAGCGTAGCCAAGTGGTTAAGGCAGTGGATTGTGGTTCCACCACTCGCGGGTTCGAGTCCCGTCGTTCGCCCTAGTGATAAATTATTACTTTCTGTGGTTTCAAGCAACGCGAGGAAAGAAAACAAAAAGGAAAGTAAATTAATATTGGCTCTGTTTTTACTCAGTGCTGACTAATACAATAGACCTCTCCAAAATAGAATGTATTAATTTGTCATAAGTTGTAGGGGCGAAGCTTATGGATGATAATTTAACGGAAAAATCAGACATCTAGATATCCCATAAGCTTCGACCTGCCCCCATAAATAGGTTCCATAATTTCTTTTCTGGAGATACAGCATAAGTATCGTTAATTAGTAGGGGACTGGTGACTGGGGGGAATAAGATACTACTTCTTCCCTCCTGCCTCCTAAATTGACAACTCCCACCAAGTTTTTTGACCAACAATACCATCTACTAATAAATTACGTTGACTTTGAAAAGCTTTAATAGCTGCTTCAGTAAGAGGACCAAATATACCATCAACTCGAATACCATAGCCATTAGATACCAATAAACGCTGCATAATTCTTACAGACATACCAGAACTACCAAAACGTAAAGTTGGCATGGGTTGTCTGTTATGTGCTGGGTATCGTGCTAATAGCTGCTCTTTTGTAGGGATATCCTGAGCATCAGCTAACTCAAAAGATATTGAGGGCAGGTGCTTTTGTCGAATTTGTTTTAATATATGATCCCGCTGATGTGCCAGTGCTGAAATTTGAGGTTTGTCCCTTCCGTCTACTGTCATAAATTCAGGTGGTGTGATTTGAGAAATAGAAGTTAATTGAGATAACTGACTATTTTTTGAATTATGCACGCCATTTTCCGTTGTCAATGGTCGCTGCTCCGGCAAATGGGGCAAATTTGGTTGTGTGGTGCTTAATACGCCCGTCATTAGCAGGCTAATTTCAGTCATTTTAGTTCATCTGATATTTTGTACCTATAAGGATAAACCAGGAGTAGACAAACAAATAGTGTGAAACTGTAACTCTCGTCCAACAAATTATTTTATGTAAGCTAAAGTAATAAATAATACAACTAATTACAGTGTAAAAACTTATTTATTGGGAAATTTGATTAATGTTAGTAGACGATGATTCTATCGAAGAAAAGAGGTTTTTAGGTTAATTTACTTTTCTTTACATACTTTGGTTGTTTCCCGTCTTTCTACTTATCAATTGTCAATTGTCAATTATCAGTTGATAACAGTAATATCTAACTGCAAATTGTCAATTTTTGTGTAGTATATATTACTATGTTGTATTTACACAATTAAGCTATTGCTGAGTCATATTTATAACGTTTTATTACTTTATCACTTTACCAGTCTAGGAGTTCTTAGTTAATTTTAGCAAAAAAATATTGACAAAAAGTTTATTTTACCCATAGTACAGCAACATAATTGCAACAATTGGGTGTAAAACCCGGCTGAGTCCCGCAAAGCTAACACCTTTTCAGGCAAAAATTTTTTGAAGCGGTTATCATCACCGTTACCAAAATACCTCTTCCAGTCCCCATTTCCCAATAAGATACATTCTGGTGTTAGGATAACCGTGACGACAAAAATGCAAATAAATGTAAACAATATATATTAAGTTCTTAAAAACTGAATTTACTTAATCACCTTATTTCCAGTAGGTAGCTTCATGTCCATCAGTACCATCGCTCCTGAGCAGGTTAATCGCATTGTTGGGAATCAGCATCATGATCCGTTTGAGGTACTAGGTTCACATCTTATAGAACAGGAAGGTAAAAACGTCTGGGCTGTGCGAGCTTACCTCCCAAATGCCAGCGCAGTTTATGTAGTAGTTCCAGAAGGACGCAAAGAATATCCCATGACAACGGTGCATCATCCCCATTTTTTTGAATGCACCATAGAAACACCAGAACTTAACAACTACCAATTACGAATCAAAGAAGGAGAGCATGAGCGAGTCATTTATGATCCTTATGCCTTCCGTTCTCCCCATTTAACAGATTTTGATTTGCATTTATTTGCAGAAGGAAATCATCACCGCATTTACGAAAAATTGGGAGCGCATCTTACAGAAGTTGATGGTGTCAAAGGTGTTTATTTCGCCGTTTGGGCTCCCAATGCTCGCAACGTTTCTGTTTTGGGAGACTTCAACCACTGGGATGGACGCAAACACCAAATGCGGAAAGGACACACAGGGGTTTGGGAATTATTTATTCCTGAACTGGGTGTGGGAGAACATTACAAATATGAAATCAAAAATTTTGACGGACACATTTACGAAAAATCTGATCCCTACGGTTTCCAACAAGAACCACGTCCCAAAACAGCATCTATTGTCAGTGACTTAAATGCTTACAGATGGACTGATGAAAATTGGATGGAAACCAGGAGACATACTGATCCCCTCACCCAACCAATTTCCGTTTATGAAGTGCATTTAGGGTCTTGGTTACACGCTGCTAGTGGCGAACCAGCAAAATTGCCCAACGGCGAAACAGAACCAGTAGTTATTGCTTCAGAACTCAATCCTGGGGCGCGTTTCCTTACCTATCGGGAACTAGCAGCCAAACTCATCCCCTATGTCAAAGACCTGGGATATACGCATATAGAATTGTTACCCATTGCCGAGCATCCCTTTGATGGTTCTTGGGGTTATCAAGTCACAGGTTACTTTGCTCCCACTTCCCGGTTTGGCAGTCCTGAAGATTTCATGTATTTTGTAGACCAATGTCACTTAAATGGTATTGGTGTACTGGTAGATTGGGTTCCTGGACATTTCCCTAAAGATGGTCATGGTTTAGCTTTCTTTGATGGTACTCATCTTTATGAACACGCTGATCCCCGCAAAGGTGAACATAAGGAATGGGGAACTTTAGTATTTAATTACTCCCGCAACGAAGTTAGAAATTTCTTAGTTGCTAACGCCCTGTTCTGGTTTGATAAATACCATATTGATGGCATTCGTGTTGATGCGGTTGCTTCGATGCTTTACAACGATTATTGTCGTAAAGATGGCGAATGGCTACCTAACCAGTACGGTGGTAGGGAAAATTTAGAAGCGGCTGATTTTCTACGTCAAGTAAATCACAACATCTTTAGTTATTTTCCTGGAGTCCTTTCCATTGCCGAAGAATCTACTTCTTGGCCTATGGTGTCTTGGCCTACCTATACAGGTGGTTTAGGGTTCAACCTGAAATGGAACATGGGTTGGATGCACGATATGTTGGATTATTTCAGCATGGACCCTTGGTTTAGGCAGTTTCATCAAAACAATGTCACCTTTAGTATGTGGTACAACCACAGTGAAAACTTCATGTTGGCATTGTCACACGATGAAGTTGTACATGGTAAGAGCAATATCATCGGTAAAATGCCCGGTGATAGATGGCAGAAGTTAGCTAATGTGCGGACTTTATTTGCTTATATGTTTGCTCACCCTGGAAAGAAAACCATGTTTATGAGTATGGAGTTTGGCCAGTGGAGTGAGTGGAATGTGTGGGCGGATTTGGAATGGCAGTTATTACAACATGAACCCCATCAACAGTTAAAAGCATTTTTTAAGGAGATAAATCATCTTTACCGTTCTGAACCTGCTTTATATACTCAGGATTTTGCGCGGGAAGGGTTTGATTGGATTGATTGTAGCGATAACCGTCACAGTGTAGTTTCTTTTGTCCGTCGTGCTAAAGATACCGATGAGTTTGTAGTTGTGGTTTGTAATTTTACACCTCAACCCCATTCTCACTATCGCATCGGTGTACCAGAGAAAGGATTTTATACTGAGTTGTTCAATAGCGATGCGCGTAAATATGGCGGTAGCAATATGGGCAACTTAGGAGGAAAATGGACTGATGATTGGTCTTTACATAATCGTCCTTATTCCTTAGATTTGTGTTTACCACCTTTGGGAGTTTTGATTCTCAAACTGGATCAAGAAAAGACTGCGGAAGCACTGAGTTAAGGTTTAAACTGGGATGTTGCGGGGAGTAGTTGACACTTCCTGCTTCACAATCCCGTAACCAAAGTTTAACACCTTGAGCGATCGCCCCCTGACTACTATCTCTTGGTGGTGCTAAGGGTGGTTTTACTGGATATTCACCAGTTTGCGTAAACATCATCACCACCTGCCAACCCAAAGTAGTTTTCGTCAAAAACAACCTGTGGAACTGTTGCAACTCCACCGCCTTTTTATTAATATACTGACGTTCCAGAGTCGTGAAAAAAACCTGCTCAACTCCTTCAGAAGCATAATTATTAGTATTATTAGCAGTATCAATACCAGGGTTTAAAGGTAAAGGTTGAAACTCCGGCTTACCTGCCACCAAAATATAAGGATAGATATCAACACTGCGACTCAGACGACGGGATCTTTGAATGACGCGGTTAGCATAGCTAGGTAAATCTAACATCAACTGAGTAGTTAAACCTTCTAAACCTTGCTGAGAACAAGAACTACTCATTTTGGAATCAACAGGTTTAGGAGAGAGATTTTTGGCGAAAACAGGAGATACAAAGACAAAAGACTGAAAAAGCCACAAAGGAAAAAGAAATACTAAATCCTTAAAAACAAACCAGCCATTTTTTCTTCCTTCATCTTGAAAATTCATCAAATTCAAAAAATCACATCTTGTAAAAAATATTATCGCATAACTTGGGCGGGCAAGACTTGTACTGAGCGGTTAGTGAGCGCAGTCGAACTATGCCGAAGTATGCCCACCCTACAAAAACTTAGAACACAGTCAAAAAATCTCTCTGAAACCTCTTATCTTCGTGTCCTTCGCTTCTACCCTGCGGTAACACCTTCGGTGAACGTGGTTTGTTTCTCTCTTCCTTTGCGCCTACCCTACGGGATCTGCTGACGGAGATTGCGCGAAACAAAAACAGAGTAACCTAAGCAACCTCTTCACAAACCCTATTCCAAGCCAGAACCGGATCAGCAGCAGCAGTAATAGGACGACCGATCACCAAAAAATCAGCACCAGCTTGAAAAGCTTGAGAAGGGGTGAGCGATCGCTTTTGATCACCTTTTTCAGCCCAGCTAGGACGCACCCCAGGACAAACCAGCAAAAAATCTTTACCGCAACTGTCCCGCAACTGTGCCACCTCTTGGGGAGAACAAACCGCCCCATTCAAACCCGCATTTTTGGACAAAAGTGCCATTTCTAAAGCAAATTCGGGCAATTCCAGAGGTATTTTCAAATCAAACGCCAAATCTCGCGCCGAAATGCTAGTTAACAGAGTAATAGCAATTAACTTAGGCGGTTTAGTTCCCGCCTTTTCTGCTCCCACCTGCACCGCTTCTACAGCAGCCTTCAAGCAATCATTACCACAAGTAGCATGAATTGTCAACAAATCCACCCCATAACCAGCAGCAGCACGACAAGCACCGGCGACAGTATTGGGGATATCGTGAAACTTCAAATCCAGGAAAATCCGCTTTTGGCGAGATTTTAACACATTTAGAATAGCCGGACCCGTGCTAGTAAACAATTCTAAACCAACCTTCCAGAACGTGACTTGGGGAAGTTTATCCACAAGAGCGATCGCACTTTCTAAATCTGGTACATCTAAAGGAACTATAATTTTTTCATCATTCATAATTCTGGTTATTACATTCAGTTATAGTAGTCCTATTAAGGGTGAAAATGTCAACATCTCATGATATCTTCCATCCGCGGAATTTATCTAACACGTAAAGACGGGTGTTCAAAACCGGATAATCATTTTTTGGCAAGGATTTGAGGATGTCTTTGACAATCTTGGGAAATGAATTTATAATCATGATCCAATCAATATTTTGATATAGCTTGCTCAAATTTTAATATATTTTGGGTTATTTTTATCACAGATTTCTTAACATTCAACACTTCTGACCTTAGAATTATCTTCCACTAATTTTATTAATGGGTTAGAATCTCTACAAAATGGGTTAGAATTTTTACAAAAAAGATATTTAATTAACAAAATTGTAGAAGATAACATATTGTTTGATTTATCTCCCATTTTTCCATTTTTAGGGAATATGTCAGAAATTTTTGTGAAGATTAATCTACATCATCCCCGCCTGAAAAATCTGATTTGCGGTTAAATTTAATTCAGAAAAAACTTGAGAAATAACCCGTTCATCATCTCTAAATTTACTGATTTGATATTCTCCATCTACCAAATTACAAACAGAAATAGTAGGTTGTTTGGGATTACCAATAAAATTACGTCCTCCTAAAGCTGCATAATCTATAATCCAATATTCAGCAATACCCATTTCTTCATAATCAGCGTACTTTAAATAATAATCATCACGCCAATTAGTGGAAACAACTTCGATGATTAAAGGTATGGAAGCACCATTACTAATAACTGATTGTTTTTTCCATAATGGTTCATTAGCTAAATTAGCACGATTTAAAACTAACAAATCGGGAAAATAACCAGAATCTTTACCTTCTGGTCTAACTATAACTTGATTAGGTATCACATACGGAAGATTTAACCCATCAATTTTAGCACTAATTTTGATAGTTAAAAACCCTTTAACTTCTTCATGATCTCCCACCGGTTGCCCCATTGTGACAATTGCTCCATGATGTAATTCATAACGTATATCGGAATTGTCAGGAAGCCAGTTAACAAATTCCTCAAAGGTGACAATTTTATTTAGGGTTTGAATCATGACTGTGAACAATTATTGATGATGAAAATATTATAACAGCAGGGTGCGTCAGATATCAAAAGTATATTTATTTACATGACTTCTAACGTCTGACGCACTCTACGAGTCCCGTACGGGTGAACGGCTATTCTCTCCTACTTTACTAACCGCACAAAATTTTTTTTACCCACCTGTAACACTTTACCATATAAATCATCAGGCTGAGAAAAAATTAAATCCACATCATTAATCTTATCACCGTCTATCCTGACTCCACCCTCTTGAATTTTACGCTTACCTTCTCCCGTACTTTTACACAAACCAGAAGCACCGAGAATAAAAGCTAATTTAGCCGGAAAATCAGGTATAGCAGCCAAAGAAAACTCAGGTAATGCTCCCTCCTTACCACCACTTTTCGCCGCTTCTCTAGCCTCATTAGCCGCTTGTTCACCGTGATATTGACGGACAATTTCCCAGGCTAAAAATTCTTGGCGATCGCGTGGGTTTTCTGGCAAACTCTCCAAAGGTAAATCCGTCAACAACTCAAAATACTGTGACAGTAAATTATCTGGCACAGCTTGAAGCTTCTGATATTTCTGGGAAGGATGCTCAGAAAGTCCGACATAATTACTTAAAGACTTAGACATTTTTTGTACACCATCAGTCCCGATCAAAATAGGTAATAATAGCCCAAACTGTGGTTTTAAGCCAAAATGACGTTGTAAATCTCGACCCACAGCAATGTTAAACTTTTGATCAGTTCCCCCTAATTCCACATCAGACTCCACAGCCACAGAATCAAAACCTTGCATCAGTGGATACAGGAACTCATGGAGGAAAATCGGATTCTCTTTCTTATAACGTTCAGCAAAACCTTCCTTGGCCAACATCTGTCCCACCGTCATCGTAGACAGCAACTCCAGAATTTTCCCCAAATCTAAACGGGAAAGCCATTCCGAGTTGTAACGCACCTCCAACCTGCCAGGTGTGTCAAAATCTAAAATAGGACGTACTTGATCAAGATAAGTTTGGGCATTTTGTGCCACCTCTACCTCAGTCAACTGACGACGGACATCAGACTTACCCGTAGGATCACCAATTCTTGCGGTAAAATCACCAATAATCAAAACCGCCGTATGACCAGCATCTTGAAACGCCCGCAGTTTTCTTACTGGTATACTATGACCCAAATGAATATCCGCACCAGTAGGATCAATACCCAACTTGATCCTTAAAGGACGGTCAGCATTCAGCAACCGCTTTTCCAAACTTTCAGTTTCACTATCAGCATCATGAGGTTGAGGAAAAATTTCTGCCACACCACGATGTAGCCAAGAGAAATTTTGCGCCATACTAGCCATACTATAAGATTCACTATTAACTACACTTTGCACTTTAGAAATTAGGTTGGTAACGTCCACTGGCAAATTATCCGTTTTCTGTTCTGCCAAACTACTATAATTGCAAAAAATTAACCGACTTTTTTCATTTCATCAATTACATTTATATTTATTAGTGAGGAAGTAAAACCGCCGTGTCTTCTAGGACTTTTGTAAACAAGCAATCCCAAGACCAGGCTTCATCTGGGTTTGAATTTTTTAAAGGCGTAGGTCAGGTAACTGGCGCTACCCTACTATCGCTCACACTGCTGTCAAGTTCTATTGCAGCGGGGGGACTGGTGGGACTGGCCATAAGTTTCCGCAACTTGCCAGACGTGAGACAGTTACGCAGCTTTTCTCCCACAGAAACCACATACATATATGACATTAAAGGTAAACTCATATCAAGCATTCACGGTGAAGCAAACCGCGAAGTAGTACCCTTAAATAGAATTTCCCCGAACCTCAAACGCGCTGTACTAGCCAGTGAAGACGGTCACTTCTACAGTCACCAAGGCATTAACCCTTCTGGTGTAGGAAGGGCTGTAGTAGTAAACTTGGTAGCAGGTGGTGTAAAAGAAGGTGGTTCTACCATCACCATGCAGTTGGTGAAAAACCTGTTTTTGTCTCATCGGCGGGCTTTTACTCGCAAATTAGCCGAAGCAGTTTTAGCCATTCGTTTAGAACAAATTCTGGAGAAAAACGAAATTTTAGAAATGTACCTCAATCAAGTATATTGGGGTCATAATAACTACGGTGTACAAACAGCCGCCCGGACTTATTTTGATAAATCAGCCGAATTTTTAACCTTGGGTGAGTCAGCAATGATGGCGGGTTTGATCCAAGCCCCAGAAGAGTTTAGCCCCTTTGCCAGTATGAAAAAGGCAAAACAAAAACAAAAAGAAGTGTTAGGGCGGATGTTAGACTTGCGGTGGATCACCCAAAAAGAATATGATGATGCCATCAAGGAAGAAATTAAACTAGGGAGAATTAGGTCATTTCAAGGTAGCGCCCTACCTTATATTAGCAATACCGTAGCCCAGGAACTGGTGAAAAAGTTTGGAAGGGATACAATGCTGAAAGGGGGGATGCGGGTACAAACCACCGTTGATGCCAAATTCCAGATGATGGCAGAATCAACTGTGAGTAAGTGGCACAAAAATTTACTAGGTCAAGGGTTGCGTGGAAACCAAATTGCTTTAGTTGCAGTTGATCCCCGCACACATTTTGTCAAAGCTCTAGTTGGTGGGGTAGATTCTAGAGCAAGTGAGTTTAACCGCGCTACCCAAGCACTCAGACAACCAGGTTCGGCTTTTAAACCTTTCGTTTATTATGCTGCCTTTGCCACTGGTAAATATGCTCCAGATAGCACCGTATTAGATACCCCTGTTAGCTACCGAGATGGCAATGGTTGGTACTTCCCCAGAAACTACGATGGTGGGTTTAGTGGTGCAATGTCTATCCGTACCGCTTTAGCTCAATCTCGCAACATCCCTGTAATTAAGCTTGGTAAAGCCATAGGGATGAATAAAGTTGTTGAAACCTGTCGGACTTTGGGTATCATGAGTCCAATGGAACCAGTTACCTCCCTGCCTTTAGGTGCTATTGGTATGACTCCCTTGGAAATGGCCAGTGCCTACGCTACCTTTGCGAATTATGGCTGGCAATCACCAGCAACAGTAATAGTCAGAATTACAGATAGTAGTGGTAATGTGTTACTCGACAACACACCAAAACCCCAGCGAGTTCTTGATCCCTGGGCATCAGCAGCAACTATAGATATTATGCAATCTGTGGTTAGTAGCGGTACGGGTAAGGGTGCAGATATAGGCAGGCCATCAGCAGGAAAAACAGGAACAACTTCCTCAGAAAAAGATATTTGGTATGTGGGTACTGTGCCACAACTCACAACTGCTGTCTGGGTGGGAAGAGATGATAACCTACAATTATCCAGTGGTGCTACAGGTGGTGGTATGGTTGCTCCCATCTGGCGTGATTTTATGGAGCAAGCCCTTAAAGGAGTACCATCAGAGAAATTTAAAACACCTTCCCAGTTTCCACGTCCTAAAGCAAATTAGAGTGAGGTAATGGGTAATGGGTAATGGGTAATGGATAATGGGTGATACAATGGGTGGATTTAGGATTTTGGATTGTATTTCATGAACTCCAATCTAAAATCTAAAATTTTTAAAATCTAAAATTTTTTCCCAATCACCAATCACCAATCACCAATCACCAATACCCTCATACCTGTTTTTCCAACTCAGCTTTCATTCTTTGCAGAGTCATATTCATCTGCTCAAACATTTGTTGTGGTGTAACACCAAACTGATTTAGCTGAGTTTTTAGTTGCTGTATGGTCATTTGCGCCATAAAATCTTCTGATAGCTCGAACCGCTTCATAAAGACGCGATATCGGTCCATCATAGATTCCATCTGCTCAATAAACAGCTTTTTGCCCTCGCGGTCAAATTTGCCGTAGTTGTTGCCAAGTTGAATCAGTGCTTGGTAATCTTCAAAAAGCTGTTTGGCTTCGTGTTGAACTATTTCAGAGTCAAAGAATCCCATTTTACTTATATTCAACTGAGTGCTTGTACTCAGTAGCTGAAAGTTTTGTCTCTAGTCTTATTTTAGTCTAGAGGACTAATCTAGAGAACAAAATTCGCTGGAAGTACGGTTTTTTACAGAAATTTCACTACTTGACTGGGGACTGGGGACTGGGGAC
>NZ_JACJUZ010000090.1:0-17752 GCF_014299995.1 Sphaerospermopsis sp. LEGE 00249
CACCATTTTCTATATAATCTATTACTTTTTGTCTTAAATCTAAACTATAAGCCATGATTTCTACTCCCATACCTTCTCTCTTCAATCTTATACTCTTTTTGTCTCATTCTTAAGTTAAACTACTATAAGTCCGGGATCTATTGATTTTTACTCTAAACCATTAATATCAACACCTGAATTTTTCAACAAATCCCTTAACCTTGCTATTTCTAATTCTGCATCATCTGCACGTTGTTTTTCCTGTTCAGCACGTTGTTTTTCTTGTTCACTAACTTCTTTATCAGTTAACAGCAACTCACCATCTAAAGTTTCCCACCGTAACCAAACCGTATCCACACCTCTATACACACCTTGCCAACACACTAAAGCTAATTGCAATTTCTTACTAATATAGCGATTTTTATCATCACGGGTGAGAGGTTGATATACTCCCTCAACAATAGCAAAACCCGCCCAATCATCAGGATTAAAAGGATCATACCAGAAATACTCCGGTACTCGCATCCGGTCTTGATAAACTAATTTTTTCTTAGTTTTATCATAATTAGCAGTGCTTTCTGATAATAACTCTATCACCACATCAGGGGTTTTTCCTTCTTCCCAAACTACCCAGCTTTTTCTTTCCTGTTGTGATACATCTAAAACACAGAAAAAATCAGGACCTTTATAATCATATTTTTTAACTTGGTAGGGACTAAAATAAACAAACATATTCCCTGCGGCAAAACCATCTTGACGTTTTTCTAACCAAGGGTAGATGGTTTCCAAAAGTAAATCCATTTGATATTTATGTCGCAGAGTTTCCATAACGTCATCGTCATCACAGGGGAGATCATGTTGGGTGGGAAAATTAATCAGTTGTTCTTCTGAGTTGGAAATTGTTTCTTCTGTGGTGAATGGGAGCATAATTTTATTCACTCCTATTTTATCTGTTATTGATTAATCATATCCGCCAAAGTAGGGGCGAAGCATTCGGGTGATAACCTATTGCTGAAACCAGTTCATATTCTGTCCGAATGCTATACGCCCTTACGATTAATGCATCGGTGTTCTAGCAGTCTATTTACTCATCTAATTCTATTCCCAATTGTCGCAATTTAGCCGCTAATTTATCCGCACGTTGTTTTTCCTGTTCAGCCCGTTGTTTTTCCTGTTCAGCCCGTTGTTTTTCCTGTTCAGCCCGTTGTTTCTCCTGTTCAGCCCGTTGTTTTTCCTGTTCAGCCCGTTGTCTTTCCTGTTCTGCTTGTTCTTCTCCTGTTAACAACAAATTACCATCTAAATCCCACCATCTTAACCAAGGTAACTCTACATTTTTATATGTTCCTTGCCAAATACCCAACTCTACACCCATTTTTTGAATTAGATAACGACCCCTTTCATTAGGTGACATTAAATAATACTTTCCCTCAACTAAATGATATAATTCCAATGATGCTTTCTGCACTTCATAAATTCCATAAAAAGGTACTCTAATCGCTTTTTCATACACCCAAAATTTACCTAAATATGGCGTTTCATCCCTTTCTTCAGCACCATTACCTGAGACAAATTCAATCACAATTAAAGGAGCGACAAATTCTTGCCATAACACATAAGAACGGCGCATTTGTCCATTTAAAGTTGGCGGTACATCAGGAACATAAAACCAATCTGGTGCTTCTGCTCCTTTTTGTGGTGGCTCAGTAATACGCCAATAAATACCGCTATCTTGACCTATACAAAATTGTTTATCTGGATGAATTTCCTGTAATCTTGACCAAATAGATTCTGTTAATAAAATACTTTGAGGATGTTCTTGAAAATTTTTCACAAAAGTTCCATCTTCACAGGGTAATTGAGTATGGTCTGGTAATTGGGTGGGTAGATCAGTTGGCAGATCAAGTTTCTTATCAAGTTTCACAGTGTCCATAATTTCCCATTGTGTAGGTTTGTGTTAGCTAGGATAGGTTATGACATGGCATTCACCTGAGTTTATTGTAAACAATTCAATATTAGGGCAAATATTAGGGCGGGCGGGGATGCCCACCCCACCATAGTTAAACTTGTTTAGTTCATAAAATTTAAATGCGTAATATCTCACTTATTTAGCAGCTTGATTATTTCCCTCTGCTCTATTTTTCACATCCGCCAACACAGTCTTGTAATCCTCCCGATCAGGATGCAACTTCACCAAACGTTCCATCAGAGCGATCGCTCCCTGATTATCCCCCATCTGTAACTTCATCACTGACAACTTCTCCAGCGCCACCTGATTATTAGGTTCACGCTGCAAAACCAACTCATAACCCTTAATTTGTTTCTCTAACCCAGTCTCAGCAGATTCAACCACCGATTGCTGCGGTTGTTGCCAAGCCCGTTGAATCGTACTAAACCCCCCAAACAATATAGAACCACCGAAGCCCAATAAAGAAATATATGTAACAATTCTTTGCTTTCTTGCAATTTGCTGACGACGTTTTTCTAAGTAATCACTACCAGAACTAGCCATGTATTAATACTTGCTGCGGTAAACACAGAAAAACAGCAATCTTCCTCTCCTATTTATGAGATTACCCACAAACCCCAAGAAAATATCACAGCCTCCTGTGCCTCCTGCCTTTAGTCGTAATTACCGTACAAAACCAAATTTTTAGCAATTTCCCAGAATCATTTATGATATACTCTAGAAGTTAAGACTAGCTTCGCCAAACTATAGGACTCGCGCACCAGTAAAAAATGCCAACTGGAAAGCAGTTTTAACTAAGTATTCACACAAATAAAATTTGAACCACATCGAGGTTATGACTCAGCAAGTGATTCACCCTATGGTGAAATTGCAGCGCAATGTGCAATCACTCGTAGAATCCAGTATTATCAAGCCCAGCGATAGCATCTGGAAAATTGCCTTCCTCTACGGCAATGAATGGCAACACTGGAAACAAGAACTCCTGGACTTTGGCTTTAGTATGCAAGATCCCATTGGTGATCTATTAGCAGTAGAAACTTGGGACGAAGATTAGGGACTGGTGACTGGTGACTGGTGACTGGTGACTGGGAAAAGAATTTCACGTAATTACCAATTACCAATTACCAATTACCCAATCACTAACAAGCCATCAAAGCCTTAGCCAACTCCTTGGCACTTTGAAAGCGATCGCGTGGTAAAGCTTCCGTCACCCGTTCAATAATTTCGCGCAGTTGGGGAGTAATTGTCGGCACATTTTTCACATCAAAGCAACCTCCACGCCCTTTGTGGCGGAAATACTTTAAAGGATTTTCCCCCGTTAGTAAAAAAATCAAAGTTGGACCTACAGCATACAAATCCGATTGTGTCAATGGTTGTCCTCGTTCCTGCTCAGGAGCGCAATAACCTTCAGCGCCGATCCTCGTCCCTGGTGCAGTGCCAATTTCCTTCACAGCACCAAAATCCAACACCACAATTTGATTATTAGCATTTCTTACCATCAAATTAGCAGGTTTAATATCCCGGTGAATCAGAGGTGGATCTTGGTTATGGAGATAATCTAAAATATCGCAAGTCTGAATCATCCAAGCGATCGCCTGATGAGGAGTCACAGGACCAGTAGTATATACACGCTTTTCCAAATCCTGTCCGTGAATTAACTCCATTGCCAAGTAGTTTTTACTATCTTCGGCAAAAAAATCATAATATTTGGGAATTCCTCGATAATTAAGACATTTCAGAGTTTTCGCTTCTCGTTCAAACAACTCCTGCGCTTTAGCAATTTTAGCCATATCCGCATTCATCTGCTTTAGCACCAACAGTTGAGAAACACCTGTACTTACACCTGTAGCATCCCAAGCTAGGTAAGTAGTACCCATACCACCCTGTCCCAGTGTGCGTAAGACCTGATAATGGCGAATTCGCTTGATAACAGTTAGCGGTTGACCACAGTGAACACAAAATATATTATTTGGGGAATTTCCTTCGTGATTGCAATGGGAAACTGCAACTTTCTCAATTTCCTGGTGTATTGGTTGCCAAGGTGAAACCGTCAGTTCCGGTATATCCTCAAGTTGGAATTTGAGTATAGGTCCTCCCTGAGCTAGTTGCAGAAGAGAATTATCGGATAACGTACTTTTTGTTATCAGAACACCATTAAGAAAAGTACCATTTGTCCCTTGACTAATTACCTGCCAAGCATCACTGCTGCTGCCAGCACTCAATTGTTGAAGTTGCAGATGATACCGAGAAACTAAACTATCATTGAGTACAACATGATTATCCACCGCGCGACCAATGCGAATCACAGAGGAACCCTGAAAACTCCACTGTTTAAGCGGCGTTTTATTTTTCGTGTCTAACAGGGTCAGTGTTACCACAATCAAAATTTATAATTCATAATTATTTATCTATCAGAAAAGAGAACTACTTGTAAAGACATGGCCTATCAACCTCATTTCCATTCTATGTCAACTTTGCCGATAGGGTTAACAGCTAGTTAGCATGAGTTAGCTTGTTTGTATCGGAGAAACCTTAACCCGAATCAATAGAGCCGTAATATTGTCGTGACCATTGTATTCATTTGCTAGATCAACCAAGTCGCTCAGACCTGATTCCAAATTTGTACTCGAACTGAGCAACGGTGTGAGGTGAGTCTGCCAATTAGTTTCCAATAAATCATTATCTGATAACCCATCGGAAACCAACAACAGCAAACAATCTTCATGAATCTCAAAGAAATTGATATCAGGATGGACAAAATCGGCATCTCGTGGACCCAAAGCTTGAGTCAGTTGGTAGGCATCTGGACGAGCATAAGCTACACTGGGAGATAATCCTTTAGCAATTTCCCGTTGACCCACTTCATGGTCTACAGTCATTTGTTCTAGACCGCCCTTGCGTGTGAGGCGATAAAGACGACTATCTCCCAGATGGGCAACTGCTAACTTAGTGTTTTGCATCAATAACATCACCAAAGTTGTACCCATGCGCCCCACACCAGAACGCAGTCCTTGTTGATTGAGATTATAAATCGTTTGATTAGCTAACAAAACCGCTGCTTCGATCATTTCAGATGTTGGTAGTTCCTCCCCAACCCACTTTTCTTGAAAGTATTTTCGCAAAGTAGTTACAGCCAACTCACTGGCCACCTCACCTCCAGCGTGTCCCCCCATACCATCACAGAGAATATACAAACCCCTAGCTTGCAAATGGCAATTTCCAGGTACATCCAGCTTTTGCTGCTTGGTTTCAATGGCAAAATAATCTTCGTTGTGATCACGTTGACGACCGACATCAGTGCGTCCTACATCTTCCACACTCCTTAATTGCATTGGCAAGATAATTGTCGGTGCATCTTCATTTCTTTCCTCATCCTGACAATTATCATCTTGCAACAAAGTTAGCGCAGAAGTATATTTTGTCTCTGTAGAAGCAAGACCAGAGTTAGAAGGTGATTGTAGTTCTGTGGATATTTCCTCCAAATGCGATCGCAATTCTTCCCCAGTGGCAATCTTACCAGCTTCTAAATCATCCAAAATTTCCACAAGAGAGGCAATATGAGTATGTTGAGACTGTAGACATAAATTGCGCCAAACCCTTCCCAAAGACTTGATAGTTAAAGGCCGCTCGCCATCAGTAGGCAAATTTTTAGTAGGTGTTTCCAGATCCAACCGTTGTAACCCCAGTGTTTGGTCTTCATCTAGTCGCAGATTTGATAACTTCAACAAACTTTGACGACAATTCACTGGTTTCAGTATCTCCCAAAGTTGGATCATCTGATAACACCAGTGTAAAATCTGTAGTGGATGGGTGGCTGGATCTTGCCACGCCTCCAGTAACAACTGCCAATGGGAACGGTCTTCAATCAGTACCACCTGCATATTATCTTGTTGCCAAGCATCGTGAATTATGGGTATTCCCGGTGACATTTCCTGTTGTAATGCCACATAAGCTTGAGCCAAACTGGGAATGCCAATTACACTCACCGATGGCACAATCAAACCCTGTGGTTGATGTTCCAGCATCGCCTCAATAGGTGAAATGTGAAAGGGTTGGCAATCTAAAACTTTGACTTTATACTCAGTACCACCCGCCATCACTTCCGGTTCTGGTAAAGGTTCTAATAATTGATAGCGTTGTCCCCGATCTAAAAATGAGCCTACCGCCAATTGTAGACGGGTGTTTGTGTTGCCTATATCTGGTGTTAATTTTTCTTCCCCAAATTCGGAAACAACAACAGGTACTTCTTGGGTAATCATTGCCCACCAAATCGTGCCACATTCTGCACCACACTTGTGACAGTATTGATTATTTAAAAGGACTTCTGCCCCACATTCAGGGCAAGTCTTATAAGTTAAAGACGTGCCACAACTTTGACAAAATTTATTGTCATTGGGGTTTTCAAATTGACAGTGCGGGCAAATGAGCATAGTAGAAATTCCTTGCTTTTTCTTCTAAGATGCTTCTAGCTATTAAATATATAACGTCTCTACTGGGATAAAATCTATCCACAATTACTAACTTACTGCCATATAGTTGTGTTTTATATTCTAGTATGACTTTTGACTTTTGACTTCCGCGAAGCGGTACTAGCTGTCTTCTAAATTCATAAAAGCCTATATCTGATATAGCTTTTGATAATTTCCCATTAGCTAACATCCCGGATACAGTCAAATCCTCTATCCCTATCACCGGGTGGTTTTTGCTAATATAGGGGATGCGGAATAAACCAAAAAGGCTCATAAAAAAGACGGTAGGTGCTTTCGTTATAGAGTCTTGAGTCTGAAAAACCTTGCACTTTTATGGGCGGACAGAAATAAAAAAATGTCTTTAATTCTCCTTCTGACTCCTGACTCCTATTCCCATGACTTACGTCACGCTGCGCGAACACGAAAAGACTTTCTCCGCAACCCCTAATACTAATATATGTCGTGATTTTATGTAATGTATCTTTTCTATAGCGTTTCCCAGTCTCATGAGGTACACACTAATTTATTTACTGTTACCAATTCCCAATTCCCAATTCCCTAAGATAAAAAAAATCTGTACCTCACTAACTTGGTAAATGCTGTAATATTGGCTATTTTTTGGTGTAATCTCGCTAATTCGATAACTCTTAAAGTCTTACATGATAAGAAATAATGGGCAATTAATAATTAAGAATATCTATTACTAATTACCCATTTCTCATTACCCATTACCCATTACTAATCTCTAGATTAGCAAAAGTAGTTGATTACTGTATTATCTCATGTTGGAAGTTTTGCTTAAATTATCACTGAGTCATGTAATGATATTTTCTCTAATAAAGGTAATAAAGGTAGTAAATACCACTATAGCCGAGAATATAAATGTAATCTGAAATACAATTTATACAGCGAAAAGCTTAACAAAATCTAAAGAAAAATATTTTGTGACTTAAAATACAGTTTTTCTTTTTCTGTGGCGGTTGAATACAAAAACAATCTATTTGAAAACAAGAGGATAAATATACTTGTCTCAAAGATTAAAGTACGGGGATCACTAAGAATGAAAACAAAAGTTACAGGAAAAGTAAATTTATATATCTAAAGTGTGACGAATAAAAATATGAAGACTAAGATAATGAATAAGGATAAGTACCTGGGCAAAATTAATTTAACATTTTTGGCACAAACAAAAATCTCTGTATTCCTGATCTGTATCTGTTCCCTGTTAATAGTTCCCTGTTCCCTCTCCCAAATATAAAATTTATTTTGCACGACTACTTACGTGAAATTTTTAAATTGTTAAATTTGTTAAAAAATAGCCGCCTCTGTGGCTATAAATCTTGACTGGCTAGAGTTACGGATTTTTACCAACATTATTTAATCCAGGGGTTTTAAAATGCAAGTTTTACAAAAAATTCATTGCCCAAATTGCGGCAGTACAGCTGAACGTCACTTTATTGCTGAGAGTCAAGTCACCAGAACCCAATGCCCAACCTGTGATTACCTGATGATTAGCTGCACTCGCACTGGTAGGGTTATTGAGGCTTATGCACCAGGTATTTATGCTAAAAAATAGGTGATTGGGGACTAGTGACTGGTGACTGGGTAATCAATTTTATTTTTCCCAATTACCAATTACCAATTACCAATTACCTTTTATTTCTTCTCAGTTGTCCACAAGCTGCGTCTGCTTCTAAACCGCGAGAATATCTGACACTCACAGCAATGTTTTGTTGTTGGAGAACATTAACAAAAGCTTGTATTCTATCGCGGTTTGGTCTTTTATAATCTACTTCCTTGATAGGGTTGTAAGGAATTAAATTCACATGACTTTGAAAACCGCGCAGACGTTTTGATAATTCTAAAGCGTGTTCTGGTAAGTCATTTACTCCCGCTAAAAGGATATATTCAAAAGTTACTCTGCGTCCGGTTATTTCTACATATTCTCGACATTCTGCGAGTAAGTCTTCGATGGGGTAGGGTTTAGCACTGGGAATAATTTGCTCTCTTAATGTTTGGTTTGGTGCATGAAGACTGACAGCGAGGGTAATTTGAAAATGGTGTTCGGCTAATTGACGAATGCGATCGCGAATACCTACAGTAGAAACAGTGAGCGATCGCGCTCCTATTCCCACATCTTGATTTAAAGATTTCAAAGCCAAAATTACATTTTCTGTGTTCAACAACGGTTCACCCATCCCCATAAACA
Source organism: Sphaerospermopsis sp. LEGE 00249 (assembly GCF_014299995.1). Classification (NCBI taxonomy): domain Bacteria; kingdom Bacillati; phylum Cyanobacteriota; class Cyanophyceae; order Nostocales; family Aphanizomenonaceae; genus Sphaerospermopsis; species Sphaerospermopsis sp. LEGE 00249. The sequence goes on from NZ_JACJUZ010000090.1 coordinate 8,624, forward strand.
CCACATTACTCACCCGTTGCTGAAAATCTTCCTGTACAGTTAAAACTTGATCCACAATTTCTGCACGACTCAGATTACGTTTAAAACCTCCTTTCCCCGTCGCACAAAAATCACAGGCCATTGGACAACCAACTTGAGTAGAAACACAAACCGTTAACCGCTTATCACTGGGAATACCAACAGTTTCAATAATTTCTCCATCTGCTAATTTCAACAGATATTTTACCGTATCATCAGCAGCAACAGAACGATAATGTAGAGATGAACGACCTATAGGAACATCTATAACTTTTTCTCGCCAACTTTTAGGAAATACAGAAACATCTGCTAAATTACGCACACCTTTATCATATATCCAATTATGTAGTTGTTTCCCCCGGTATCCAGGTTGTCCTTGTTCTTGAACCCAAGCGGTTAACTCAGCTACCGAAGCACCGAGAAGAGGGGAAACAAGTTCAGAGTTTGCAGTGGTAGAGTTTGTAGAGTTAGTGGAATTTACCAGAGATACCAGGGGTGTAGCAGACATAAAAAAAACCATAATTTGATCCTATATCTCTATCCTACACCCATGATCTCAACTTGTGTTAGGTTTCTTATACCATTTCTGTATGAAGATGCAATAATCAGATTTTTGTCAAATTATACATTGTAGGGGCAATTCATGAATTGCCCCTACGAAAATATAGCGCAACCTCACATAGAATGGGTATTACTCTGAATTAATAGGAATTTCAATAATAAATTCTGTACCTATTCCTGGTTCAGACAAGCACTCTATTCTTCCACTATGTTTGTCTACGATAATTTGATAACTAATTGATAAACCTAAACCTGTACCTTCACCAACAGGTTTAGTTGTGAAAAAAGGATCAAATATCCGTTGTTTAATTTCTGGATTAATTCCCATTGCATTATCTTTAATGGAAATTTTCACCCAATCATTATTAATGATAGCTGTACTAATGTTAATTTGACTAAAATACAATTCTTTTGCCGCTTTTGATAAACTCTGCTCATGTTGATATAAAGCATCAATCGCATTACTGATAATATTCATAAACACCTGATTTAGCTGCGAAGCGTAACAGCTAACTAAAGGTAACTTACCATAATCTTTAATAACTATATTTTGTCCATAACCTAACTTTTCCTTAAACCGGGGTTGCAACAGCATTAATGTACTTTCAATCCCCTCATGGATATCTACAAACTTCATTTCTGATTCATCTAAACGGGAAAAATTACGTAATCCTAGAACAATATTGCGGATACGATCTGCACCTACAGACATTGAACTGAGTATTTTTGGTAAGTCTACAATCAAAAAATCTAAATCTATTTCTGCCATCTTTTGTTGCAATAAAGATGTAGGTTGGGGATACTCTTGTTTATAAAGATTGAGCAAATTTATCAAAGCTTCAATATAGCTTTGAGCATGATCAATATTACCATAGATAAAATTTACAGGATTATTAATTTCATGGGCAATACCAGCAACTAATTGTCCTAAACTAGACATTTTTTCCGTTTGAATGAGTTGCAGTTGTGTAAATTGTAATTCCCGCAGTGTTTTTTCTAAGTGCAGATTTTTTTCATTTAATTCCTGAGTTCTATTGGCAACTTTTTCTTCTAATTTACCATAGAGTTGGGCATTTTCTAAGGAAATAGCTGCTTGGGAAGATAAAAGTTTTAATACTTTCAGTCTTTCCGGGGTAAATGCACCTACTGTTAAATCATTTTCTAAATAGATAATGCCGATAACTTTACCTTGATTTAAAATAGGATTGCAGAGAATAGATTTAGGTTGATATTTAATAATATAAGGATCAACAGCAAATGTTTTTTCATTAGTAGCATCATTAATCAAGATGTCTTTTTGAGTATTCAAAACATAATTGATAACGCTTAATGGTAAGTTTTGATGCTCACTGAATTGTGTAAAGTTTAATTCAACTTTTTGGTTTTCTCGATATTGTGGTACAACAAATAAGTTGCCTTCTTGCTGTAAAATAAAAACAGCTTTTTTTGCTCCTGTATTTTCTACAATTACATCCAGTAAAGTATGTAGTAATTTTTCTATCTTAATTTCCGAAGAAATGGCTAGAGATGCTTTAGTAACTGTTTCTAAATCTAAAATTGCTGATACACTGCTATTGCTAGAATCAGATATAAGCTTACTAATCAAATTAGGTTCTTCACTGTCTATTGCTTTTTGCTTGAGAATAGGAATAAGTAGCTGAGGATAGGTTGTTTCTAAATCTTCTACTTTAGCTTTAGCACCCCAATTAACATAACAATAATAAGCATCTATTAAGTAAGTTTGAGCAATTTTTATTTTACCAGATTCCAGATAAAATTGAGCAGCTAATTCATTCGCAATTGCTTCTTCTTGGATATATTTATTTTCCTTTGCTCCAGCAATTGCTTGATCATAGAGTTCCATCGCTTGCCAATTATTACCCAAAACTCTTGCTATTTCTGCTGCCACTAAATCATACTTATGCTGATAGTTTTGCGGTGCATGATTAGCCCAAAATTGCATTTGTTTTTGATTGGCTAAAACAGTTTTTAAACTTGCTTCTTGTTCGCTTATAGATTGATTTTGATATTCAGACAACAGAGATAAAGAGTAGTATAAATTATGGTAACTTACAGTAATTTGTCCAACAACATACTTTAAATATTCCTGTCCTTGAACCGCACTTTCAAGGGATTTTTCAGTATTTCTAAAAAAATAAAAAAATATACTTTTTGCTAAATACAAAGAAAACAATGTTGTAGAGCTGTTGGTCTCTAATAAAAGTGGTAATAATACAGATTCATTAAATGAATTACCACTAAAATCCGATTTCTTAATATTATTGCTATCTAAAAAATTCAACACAAACTGTTTCCAGACTTGGTGAACAGGAACAGTTCCCTCTTGCTTGAAATTACACATTAAATGTATATATGTTTCGAGATGCTGAAATATAGATGCTAAATTTTCTCCATTTAATATCATATTTATATTGTACATAGCGGAAGCATAACCAGCATATTCTAAATCTCCCACTTCTATACCACAATTTATAGATTCCAGTAAACTATCTATTGTTTTCTCAACATGATTTTTCCAAAAATTAATATTAGCATTCCACATTACCAAAACTCTACATTTGATTTCTTTGGCATCCAATTTATCCAATAAATTCAAAGCCAATTTACCATAGCGGTATCCAGTATCAATATCTAAGAAAAATCCACATAATATTACACCATAATTCACATACCCATGAGCAGAACTTGAACAATTACCATATTTAACCGATAAATGTATCATTGTAAAAATAATTGCTGGAAATAATGCCGGATCAACAAAATAACTAGCAGCAGTCATGTTAGCTAAAATCCGCATCGCTGCAATTTTATCCGGTGCAGTCATCACAGGTAAATTGATTAAATCATCAACATTTAAGTTTTCTGGTGGTTCTTTTTCTAAGTTAACTCCCAACAAATTGGTAATATTTAAACCTGTTTCAATGGCTAATTGGATTTGTACCTGAGCCATATATATTTGCATTTCTGCTTCATATACTTTCACTTGATCAAGTAAACTATGTGCATGGTTTTTGACTATTTTTATATAGGTTTGTGCTTGATCAAAATTAATGTTTAAAAATTCGGCTTCGACAGCTTCTACATAAAGATTTAAAGTCAAATCATACTGATTTTGCCAACTATCTATTGCTAACAGTTCTAAACCCATTCTTAAATATATCACAGCGGCTTCATAAGCTGTAGACAACTTAGCTTTTTGCCCTGCAATTAAGTTGAGTTTAGCTAATTCATATTTATCTAATTCATTAGTAATTAATTCAACACTAATATTAAGCTGGTTGACTATTTCAAATATTCTTTCTTCTAGTTCCCCAGAATCAGTATTTTTTAAAATTAATTTCCCGATTTTCAGGTGTGTTGCTTGTTTCTCAGCATCAGGAATCAAGAAATAAGCAGCTTGTTGTACTCTGTCATGGAGAAACTTATATTTAACTGTCAGTCTTTCCAAATTATTTAATTTTAATTCCGCAGCAGATAAGGAAATAACATCTATACTATCTGCATTATTTACATAAAATTTATAACGTTCATCTTGTGGTAAAATCAAACCTTTTCTCAACGCATTCCATAAATTTGTAGCTATTTCTAATTGTGATTTTTCACAGACGATAGATAAAGTATATAAATCAAATTGATTACCTATACAAGCTGCAATTTTCAAGATGTTTTGTGTATCAACTGGTAATTTTTTGATTTGCGTTCCTAAAAACTCTACAATATCATCATTTTGATATAAAGCCTTAGCTGCATAAATATCACACTGCCAATAACCAAGATTAAAATTAAAACTAATCAACCCATCCTCATACATGGATTTCATAAATTGATTAGTAAAAAATGGGTTTCCTTGGGTTTTGATTAACAGTAATTCAGTGAGAGATTCTGTTTCAGATTCTGGACAATATAAAGTATCTACTATTAGTTGATTTAAGTGTGATTTATCTAAAGGCTGTAGGTTTATTTGATTAACTATAACATCTGCTTTGCTAATATTATCTAAGGTGATTATTAAAGGATGTCCAGTATAGACTTCATTATCTCGATATGCACCAATTAACAATAAATATTGAGTATCTGTTTCACTAATTAATAATTCTATTAACTTCAAAGAAGCTGCATCAGCCCATTGTAAATCATCTAAAAAAATTACTAATGGATGTTCTTTTGTGGCAAATATTTGAATAAATTTACCAAAGAGAAAATTAAAGCGATTTTGAGCAGCACTACCTGTAAGTTCTGGGACATCAGGTTGCTTACCAATCATATTTTCTAGTTCGGGAATGACATCAATGATAACTTGTCCTTGTTCTCCCAGTGCGGATAGAATATGATTTTTCCATTCTTGTAACTTGTCGGTACTTTCGGTTAAAAGTTGCTGTAATAAACTCTGCAATGCTTTTACTAAAGCCGACAAAGGAATATTGCGTTGAAATTGATCATATTTGCCAGAAATAAAATAACCTTTTTGACGGATAATAGGTTTATGAATTTCATTAATAACCGCAGTTTTACCAATACCAGAAAAACCAGCTACTAAGATTAATTCTTTATTGCCATTACTGACTCTTTCAAAAGCATCCAATAAAGTAATAATCTCATTTTCTCTACCATAAATTTTATCAGAAATTATAAATCTGTCGGCTATATCTCTTTGTCCTAAATCAAAATGAGAAATTGCACCTTGATTTAATAACATTTGTTGACAGATTTCTAAATCATATCTAATTCCCCTGGCTGTTTGATATCTTTCCTCTGGTGTTTTTGCCATTAATTTCAGAATGATATCTGCTACAATCTCAGGAATTTGGGGATTAATTTCCCTGGGATGTTCAGGAGTTTTCGCCAGATGACAATGCACCAACTCTAAAGGATTATTACTCATAAAAGGTAATTGTCCTGTGAGTAATTCATAAAATGTCACACCCAAAGAATAAAAATCAGTCCGGTAGTCTATCCCGCGATTCATTCTTCCCGTTTGTTCTGGTGACATATAGGGAAGCGTTCCTTCTAATACATTTAGGTTTTTAATTTCAGCAACTTCTTTAGGTAAAAGACAAGAAATACTAAAATCTATGAGTTTAATTTTCTTTGTTTGTGGATTAATAATAATATTTTTGGGCTTGATATCTTTATGAATAATTTTATTTTGATATAGATATTCTAACGCCTCAACAATGGAAATAGAAATATGGAAAAACCAATCTAATGTTAATGGTTGCCACTTAGCATATTGATGAAGAGATATGCCGTCAATATCTTCTAAAATCAGAGCATAACTATTACCATAAGTTTCTAAAACATAGGATTTGATAATATTCGGATGTTCTATTTCTTGGGTAATTGTGAACTGATTTTTTAAGGATATCAATTCGTGCAATTGGGGATATTGTGCGTTTAAAGTTTTGATGATGACTGGAGTTTGAGTCTTTTCTTGCTCACCACGATATACAGTCGTTCTAGTGCTAACATGAATGACTTCTGTGATGCGATAACCAGGAATAGTGATAGCAGAGATATTACTCTTGCTCATAACTCATTATTGGATAAATAGGGAATAGTTAGGTTTATTTATCTAGACATCAACTAAATGCTTTAGACAACTTTTGTAGAGACGCTTCATGGAACATCTCTAGATTATTTGTCACCAGATGTCTATTTCATCGGAAATTTATTAGCTGATAGCTGATAGCTGATAGGTGAAGGCTTAAAAAACATTAACCAAAGGTTGTACTATTCCAACCCCACATAAAACCCTTAGCGTCAGCAAATTCTATATAAATTCTATTTTTAGGAACACCCAAGCAAAAGTTAATTTCCTGGCAAAATTCCTGACTCATAGCTAAAGTTTGTTCAGGTTTCATTGTGCCAACACTTTTAATTTCAATATAGCAAACTGGCTCTGTAGTTCCCGCAAAAGTCATGGGTACTTCAGGTTCAAAAGCTGTCATGACATAAGATTCAGGTTTACCTGTATGTTTAGCTAACTTCGCTGATAAACCTTTGAGCATGGACTCAATTTTAGCTTTTTCTGGAGCAGATACAGAAGTTTGGACTTTGATTAATGGCATAATCAACAATTCAAAATTTAAAATTACAAAAAAACCAAATAATTGCCGGAATAATCTTAATGAATTTTCAAATCTTCATTAAAATTTGAGAATTGCCATCCTGAGAAGGTAGCAATGATTCTCCTAATTTTACTTTGTTTTCTGCATTCAGTGATGAGATGAACGAAACAAATGATTATGTTGTGGATGGTATAAACGAGAACGACTTGTTACTGGTAAGAGGGCAGGACTAATGATATAAAGTGTAGTCCGCAGTAATTGTTCTTGTTGAGTACATTCTGCCATTTTGTCAAGAGAAACAACCCGGATTTTTTCATCAGGCCACCCGATACGAAAGCAAATAGCGACTTGGGTTTGTGGTGGGTAATGTTCCAAGAGTTGAGCTTGGGCATTGGCAACATGACGCGCACTCAGGTATAAACACAAACTAGCTTGATGTGCAGCCAAACTAGCCAATTCCTCTCTGGCTGGTACTTCTGTGCGTCCACTGATGCGGGTGAGGATAATACTTTGTACCAAATTAGGCACTGTTAACTCTATCTTGAGTTTAGCGGCCGCAGCTTGAAAAGCACTAATACCAGGGATAACTTCAAAAGGAATATTCGCCTCCGCCAAAAGCTGCATTTGCTCATGGATAGCACTGTAGAGACTAGGATCACCAGAATGAAGACGCACCACAGACTTATGCGATCGCACCCCTTCCACCATGATCGGTAAAATCTCTTCTAAAGTCTTATTCGCCGTTTTAATAATCTCGGCATCTTGCCGACAAATATCTAAAATCTGTTCTGGAATTAAAGAATCAGCAAATAAAATTACATCAGCCCTAGAGAGGAGTTTTTGAGCCTTAACTGTTAATAAATCTGGATCTCCTGGTCCTGCTCCCACAATATACACCGCTGATTCTAAGGGAGGAATCAAACTTGCATCACTCATATCATTCGTACATTCACTCATAGAAACCTACACAACTATTCCCAAAAAAATTTTTTTGGCATTTCTTGACTACCCTTCCGGATCAACGCTCCTAGCCTAGTAGAGAGATATGGTAGATGCACCCTGGTTAAGCCCTAGAGAAAACTCTGGGGCATTTTTTATTTTTGGGCAGGAGTCAGAAGTCGTAGGGGCGAAGCATTCGGGCGAACAATTATCAATTTTATGAACAGGCTATTTTCCTGTAAGGGCGAAGCATTCGGGCAACTAATTATCAATTTTTATCACAGGTTATTTTCCTGTAAGGGCGAAGCATTCGGGCAACTAATTATCAATTTTTATCACAGGTTATTTTCCTGTAAGGGCGAAGCATTCGGGCAACTAATTATCAATTTTTATCACAGGTTATTTTCCGAATGCTTCGCCCCTACTTCGCCCGTACAGGAGTCAGGAGTCAGGAGTCAGAAGAATTTTAGATTTTAGATTTTAGATTGGATTCATGAAATACAATCCAAAATCCAAAATCCAAAATCCAAAATAGAATCACCAATCACCAGTCACCCCATCACCTTTAGAGGAAGAAACAACATCAGGTAAAGGGCGTTTGAATAAATAAAGCCAAGCTAAACCAGCTAAACCTAAAGAAATGCCCGTTAAACTAACTATTTGTGCAATTCTCAAAGGTCCTAGCATCAAGCTATCTGTGCGTAAGCCTTCAATCCAAAATCGTCCTAAGCTGTAAGCTACCCAGTAAACGAGAAATAATGTGCCTACCTTTAGGCGTGGTTTGCCAGATAAAGCGCGAAAAAATAAAGTTAGCAGCAGGGCAAAAACCATTAAATTCCACAGAGATTCATATAGAAAAGTGGGATGGAAATATTCAAAATTAGCCAAGTTGGGGGGACGATGATCCAAGGGAATATACAGCTTCCAGGGTAAATCCGTTGGTCTGCCAAAAGCTTCAGAATTGAAAAAATTACCCCAACGTCCAATCGCTTGCCCTAAAATCAGCGAAGGCGCTACTAAATCTGCTAATTGCCAAAAAGATATCTTTTTGAGTTTGGCAAAGATTAATGCCGCTATGACACCACCAATAATTGCTCCATGAATGGCAATACCTCCCTGCCAAATGGCTATAATCCTCTCTGGATGCTGGGAATATTCTGACCATTGAAATAAAACATAATATAGCCTAGCTGCGGGAATAGCCCCAATTACCAGCCAAATCGACAAATCACTAATTAACTCAGGATTAACATGACGACGCTTTGCCAGATATTGCGAAAGACTAACGCCAATTAACACGGCTGAGGCAATCAACAAGCCATACCAGCGAATAATCACTGGACCAAGTTCAAATATAATTGGTCCTGGAGAAGTAAATTGAAATCCCAAGAGCAAAGCAAAAAAATCCAGTGCCATGCAAAATTACCTAAAAAAGTTGATTGACTACTGCTATTTTCTCGACCTCAACATCATAAGCTGGACTGGTGACTGGTGACTGGGGACTGGGGACTGGGGACTGGGG
>NZ_JACJUZ010000091.1:0-17251 GCF_014299995.1 Sphaerospermopsis sp. LEGE 00249
GATATTGAGCATGATTTTAGTGCCTTAAAGAGAGCCAGAATGTATGCTCCTTCAAATACACCCTTAGATGAAATCATCCGTGATTATTGTGTATCTTAATGTCTCATTCTTAAGTTAAATGACTATAGATTTGAGAGCATGAGCTTCTAATTGTACTGTTTTTGCATCTCCTTGAGTAATAGCATCCTGAATCGACTGCAAACGCTGAGGCGTATCCTCCAAATAACATTGTATTATTTCTATAAATTGTTCTGCGTCATTATTGCAAATAATGTCTTTCAGTTCTTTTAAAGCCGAAGCATCAAGTATATTATTAGGCATATTTTCAACAATTTCAATATTACTCACACCTTGTTTTTGACAATTACGTAAAGCGTTTGTTAAATTATCAATTCTAATTGGTTTTGTAGTGTAGTCATTCATCCCCGCTGCCAGGCATTTTTCCCGATCTCCTTGCATAGCATTAGCAGTCATGGCAATAATCCAAGGACGAGAAGATATTGGCCATTCCTGACAAATTTGCCGAGTTGCTGTCAATCCATCCATTTCTGGCATTTGTAAATCCATTAATACCACATCATAGGGCTGTCTTCGCAAAGCCGTTAACACTTCTAAACCATTGGCTACCACATCAGCACGATATCCCAAACGTTGTAAAATATTTACAGCAACTTTCTGATTAACTACATTATCTTCAGCTACCAGAATTTTTAATGGTCTCTTTTCAGCCATCTGAGAATCAAACTTCGATGGTTTCAGATGTTGAACATTTTCTTTATTCTTCACAACCTGATAACTAAAGATATTAATGAGAATATTCACAAGATGGGATTTTTTAATGGGTTTAGTGAGAGATGCGGCTAACTTTAAATTTAATTTTTGCAAATTTTCCTGAATTTGGAACTTACTTATTGATGTTAACATCACTAGAGGTAATTGCTGGCAATTAGGCAGTTGGTGAATTTCATGTGCCAGAGTACAACCATCCATTTCTGGCATTTGCATATCTAAAATCGCAATATCAACTTGTTGTTGCTGAAGATATTTGAGAGCTTCTTTACCAGATTCTGCTAGTACATATATCATACCCACAGACTGACATTGTAACATCAAGGCTTGGCGATTGATGATATTATCGTCAACTATTAGCACTCGTTTATTAGCAATTAATTCTTGGTTTTGATAATTGTCTCTATAATCTGCATCATTTACAAATGTAGTGACAATAGTAAACGTAAAATTAGAGCCTTTACCAACTGTACTTTCAACCCACATTTCTCCGCCCATGAGTTCAGTTAGTCGCTTACTAATTACTAATCCTAAACCTGTACCACCATAATGACGAGTTGTGGAAGCATCAACCTGACTAAATGGTTTAAAAAGTTTATACATTTTATCTTCAGGAATACCTATTCCTGTGTCTTTGATACTAAATTTAATTTCATGTAAAATTTCCTGTAACTGACGGTTTGGTTGCAAATTAATTTGTGCATTTGAGGGATTTTTCACCTGACTAGTAACAGAAAGACTAACTTCACCAGAATTAGTAAACTTAATTGCGTTACTCAGTAAGTTGACTAATACTTGCCTTAAACGGGTAACATCTCCGGTAATAAATTCAGATGTTTGTGTATCCATCAGATAAGCAATTTCTAAGCCTTTTTCAGTGGCTTTAGGTGCTACTAAATCTAGTGATTCTTCAATACAATTTCTTAGGTTAAAAACTTGCTCTTCAATTTCTAAGTTCCCAGATTCTATTTTGGAACAATCAAGAATATCGTTAATTATAGTTAGCATCGAATCACCACTATTGCGGATAATTTCGGCAAATTCTCGCTGTTGTGGTGTTAGTTGTGTGTCTAATAATAATCCTGTCATGCCAATTACTGCATTCATTGGGGTGCGAATTTCGTGACTCATAGTGGCGAGAAATTCGCTTTTTGTGCGGTTGGCAATTTCCGCTTCTTCTTTAGCTAATTTGAGTTGTTCTTCTGCTAGTTTTTTCTCAGTAATATCTGTAATTGTACCTACTAAGCGATAAGGATTACCCTGTTCATCACGAAGACATTTTCCTTTGGCAGCTATCCAAATATAATTACCATTGTGATGTTTAATGCGATGGGTATTTTGATAAAGTTCGGTTTTTCCTTCTAGATGATCATCAATATCACCAATTACTTTATGTAGTTCATCTGGATGCACATTATCAGCCCAGGTAGAATAAGTATGAGGTAATGATTCTTTATCATATCCTAAAATTCTCATCCATGCAGGTGAAAAATAAACTTCGTTGGTGATTAAGTTCCAATCCCAAATACCATCGTTTGTGCCGGAAATCGCTAGTTCATAACGTTCTTCTCGTTCACGCAAGGTTTTTTCAACTTTTTTTCTTAGCACAACTTCTGATGCTAGTTCATTATTAATTTGCGATAGTTCTTGAGTGCGTATTTCTACCCGTTCTTCAAGCTGATTATTGGAACTTCTAATTTCTTCAAACATCTGCTTCAGTGCCAAAACCATAGATTGAAAATTCCGACTCAGGGAGTCTATTTCTGCGATTGTGCTATTATGAAAAACAATTTCTTCTTGTGCTAGAATTTTTTCGGGTAAATCTGTGGTAACTTGAGTTAATCTTAATAAAGGTTGTACTAATTTCCTACTCAACATAATAGCAGCTATCAAAGCCATTATCGCCGTGACTAACATGATTGATAGATTTTTGATGTAAATCTCACGAATATAATTAATTTTGGGTTTTGTTGGTATTTCAATAACTAATTTCAGGGGAAAGTTTTTATCTAAATTAATTCTATGGACATAAACAGATGTATCCCACCTCCTAATCAATGGTATATCAGATGAGTTTGATAGTAAATGAACAACATTATCACTGAGCTTTGTGATTTTTTTATTTTGGTAAATATCAAAGGTTTTGAGGATATTTTCCATTCCTGAACTAGTGGCAATTATCTGATTGTTCTCATCTATTAGGGTAACAGTAAAGTCTTGACTGAGATTGATCTTTTTTATTAATTGACTTAGTTGTTCCAATGGGATCTCACCAAAAACTGCACCAATAAATTTATTATATTTAATAATTGGTATACCTAATGTTAGATAATCATGTTTTTTAAAATCTGTAGCAAAATCTGATATATCATTAGTAACTAAAGCTGAATTTATTTTCATTCTTTGAAAATCATCTCTATGGGAGATATTTGGGTATCTCTCTGAATTTGTGGGGTATTCTGTAATCACATTACCTAAGTTATTAACTACATAAATTTTACTGAATTGAGGAAATATTGTTTGAGTATTTCCTATAATTTGCGAAATATTACTCTTCTTATTTTCCAAGTTTAAAAATGGAATTTCAATAATATTGTTACTAATATTTTTTAAAATTCCTAAATAGTTTTCTTCCCATAAATATATGTTGTTTTTTATAACAAATGACAAAGAATTTAAATCTTTTGCTACTTCTAATTCAATATTTTTAGCAGAACGGATAGCACTATTGATATTAATGAATAAAACTGGGAAGAATACAAATACAACTAATAAAGTAAATAGGTATTGTTGCCAAGAAATTGTATGTTTATAATCTTTATTTTCTAACCATTTTTGCAGTGGTAAATAGTTGATTAGTAAACTGCAAATCAAAGCATTAAAAAAACCATTAACAGCTTGTTTAACAAAAATTAACAATGTACCTATAAAACTAACTTTTAATGCCCCACCATAAAATATAAACACTAGAGGCATACCTAAAACAATCCAGTAAAGGCCATCTAGTAAAAGTATATTTTGGTTTTTTCTACGTAAAAATAATCCTACAAATAGTGCTTCACAAGTAAAAATTACCATTGCATAGGGATGAGTCCATAGTATGTAGGTATAACTGCTACTGATGATAGCGGCAATAGTACCCCAGAAATTTCCATAAAGAGCTACGATGAGTAAAACAGCTATACTACCAAATAGAAAGTCCACCCCAAAAAAGAGTGTGACTTTAAAATAATTACCCAGATAACCAGCAATAATTAACAATGACAGCAGCAAACTTTGTTTTCGCTTGAGTGATATTCCTGGGAATTTTGATATTTTTTTGAATATCCGCATATTAGTTAAATCTGTTGTGAAGATTTTAAATTCAGGATTTTTCAGATGTATAGTAGCTTTCAGCTATCAGCTTATAAATCTTGTTGGTGTCAGGCTTTATTATTCGATCACCGTAGATCCGAAACGATACCCTTTACCGTAAACGGTGTGAATTAGTGCAGATTCTCCACCTATCTCAATCTTACGACGTAACAGGCGAATTAAGGCAGCAATGACATTACTTTCTGGTTGTTCGTCATCGGTCCACAAATGTTGCATAATTTGGCTGTGTGTAAGTAACTGTCCTGCATTTTCCATAAAATATTTGAGTAGATGGCTTTCTTTTTGCGATAGCTCAATTATTCTCCCTTGACGATAGGCTATCTGATTTTCTACATCCAGTTCTAAATCAGCTACTACTAAGCGTCCGACTGTGGTACTGTAAGCATCAAAACTAGAACGACGTAACAAAGCACGGACTCTTGCTAGTAACTCCCGCAGTTCAAAAGGTTTAACTAAATAATCATCTGCACCTGCATCTAAACCTTGCACCCGATCATCTAAGGTATCTTTAGCGGTGAGAAATAGTACAGGGGTAGTTTTACCTTGAGTGCGTAATTCTTGACAAATTTCTAAGCCTGTTTTTCCTGGCAACATCCAATCTAAAATTAATAAGTCATAGGTTTTAGTTTGTGCCAGTTGTCTGCCGCTTATTCCTTCATAAGCAGTATCCAGGGTATAACCTTCACGAGTTAAGACACGACTCAAGGGATCTGTGAGTTCGATTTCATCATCAACTAATAAAATTCTCATGTTGCTTGTGGTGAGATAATAAACCGCAAAGACAAAGATATCAAAAAAAATAATGCTGACTGTCGCACTACCAAAAGGGGAATTACTTAAAAATAGCATCCGCTTGCTGCAATCTGCGGGATTGGACTTTAGTGGTTTTTTAGATGCTGGAAACCGCCAACTACAAATTCCTGATGCTAGTGGACAAGCTAAAGGTCTGTTAGTACGAGCGCAAGATGTACCTGTTTATGTGGAATATGGTCAGGCGCAATTGGGTATTGTGGGTTATGATGTGCTACGAGAGAAAAAACCGCAGGTTGGACAATTAGTTGATTTGCAATTTGGTTATTGTCGGATGTCTGTGGCGGTAAAAGCTTCTAGTTCTTACAAATCTCCTTTAGACTTACCTGCTCATGGTCGAGTTGCTTCTAAATATGTTAATTGTGCGCGGGAGTATTTTCAAAGTTTAGATTTACCGATTGAAATAGTTCCTTTGTATGGTTCGGTGGAACTAGGACCGATTACGGGTATGTCTGAAGCTATTGTCGATATAGTTTCTACAGGACGAACTTTGCGGGAAAATGGTTTAGTGGAAATTGCGACTTTGTATGAAAGCACGGCGAGGTTAATTGTTCATCCTTTGAGCTATCGTCTGAATATGGGTAATTTACACAAAGTGGTGGAACAGCTAAGAGTTAATAATTGATAATTGATAATTGACAATTGACAATTGTTTGATTCAAGGTTGAAAATCTCCCCCTAGAAAGGGGGAAAAAGCAAAAATTCCGCTTTTTCAATCCTCTTCCTTTCAGGGAAAGGTAATTATCAATTGCTCTGATGCTAACTGTTCAATGATTGAATTTAGGACAGTATTTGATGATGTCGAAATTTATTTAAATTTATGGCTCTACCGTACTTGTTAAGCTAATTTAACAACTGGTTCGAGGGAACTCTTAACAGGGAACAGGGAACGTAGTGATCCCTGAACTTCATAAACTTAATATCCCCTGAAATGTATATCTTAGGAGTGATTGACTTAATCTGTTGCTTGTGAGAATCATCAATATGCGGTCGTGATAGCAGTGGCAGTAATTTTGTGATGGAAATCACAGTTTTAGCCATTAGTCATTGGTCATTAGTCATTAGTTATGATGGTTATAGCCATTGAGATGAGGACATGATTAGTCCTGAAAATCTAAGAATAACAAAGGTCTTACTCTTGCCTTCTGTCACCTGTCACCTGTCACCTGTCACCTCATCATTACAGCGATCACATACTCCCTGAACTGTAACCTCGTAGGTTTTTCCTTGCAAACCAGGACGGAGATTTTTTAACTCAATACATTGAAATGTATCCCAAGCTATATCTTCAATAGCACCGCAAGACTGACAGCAAAAGTGATGATGGGGTTGAACATTAGCATCATAACGAGATACCCCCTCTTGCAATAATACTTCCCTCACCAGTCCCACTTCTCTGAGTGCTTGTAGAGAACTATATATAGTGGCCTGGGATGAAACAGGAAAATCTTTATTTAAATCAGTCAGTATTTGCTCAACAGTTGGGTGATCTGTGCGAGATAACAAATTTGCATAGACCGCAAAGCGCTGAGGTGTCACCCGCAAACCCTTGGATTTTAAGGTTTGAATAATTGCGTTTGCTTTTTCCTGCATAACTATTGCCGTATTTATAGAGATTTAACCCTAATTATAGTTTAGCACATTAATGAATTAATAGTATATGTTACTTTTTATAAAAATTAAGTACTTATAACTATTGAATTTTTATTAAATCAGAATTATTCTGAGATAGAGACAAAAAGCAAACACAATTTCACACATCAAAACATCAAGAGGTCAACATGGCTGTAATTGAAACCGTTCCTAACGTTGTCTTTAAAACCCGTGTTCGTGATGAGTCCATTGGTGGACCCAACCCCTTCCGTTGGCAAGATCGCACCACTGAAGAACTGTTTGCTGGTAAGCGTGTAGTAGTATTTTCATTACCTGGTGCGTTTACTCCCACTTGTTCCACCTCCCACCTACCTCGCTACGAAGCACTATATAACGAATTTAAAGCTTTGGGAGTTGATGAAATAATTTGTATATCTGTAAATGATGCCTTTGTGATGTTCCAATGGGGTAAACAACAAGGTGCGAACAATGTCTTCTTGTTACCCGATGGCAATGGCGAATTTACCCGGAAAATGGGAATGTTAGTAGATAAAGCTAACTTGGGCTTTGGAATGCGGTCTTGGCGCTACTCAATGGTAGTTAATAACTGCAAAATTGAAAAAATGTTTATTGAGCCTGGTTTTGATGATAATTGTCCCACCGATCCTTTTGAAGTGTCAGATGCAGACACCATGTTAAATTACCTCAAAAGTGTGAAATAGTTGATTGGTAATTGGTGATTGGTAATTGGTGATTGGTAAAAATAACTAATGACTAATAACTAATCACTAA
Source organism: Sphaerospermopsis sp. LEGE 00249 (assembly GCF_014299995.1). Taxonomy (NCBI): domain Bacteria; kingdom Bacillati; phylum Cyanobacteriota; class Cyanophyceae; order Nostocales; family Aphanizomenonaceae; genus Sphaerospermopsis; species Sphaerospermopsis sp. LEGE 00249. The sequence continues at coordinate 7,360 of NZ_JACJUZ010000091.1, forward strand.
TGATTAATCAATAAAGTCCCAAAAGTCCCAAATCTAAAATCTAAAATCTAAAATTGTTATGACCTACGAATTTGACTTATTTGTAATTGGTGCTGGTTCTGGTGGTATTGCAACTGCAAGAAGGGCGGCGGAATATGGTGCGAAAGTAGGAATTGCCGAGTTTGATAGACTGGGTGGAACTTGTGTAAACCGTGGTTGTGTGCCTAAAAAACTCATGGTTTATGCTTCTCATTTTCCCGAATTATTTACTGATGCTGTAGGCTATGGTTGGAGTGCTGTTAAAAGTTCTCTAGATTGGGAAAAGATGATTACCGCAGTTAATAATGAGGTAGATCGTCTGAATGGAATTTATCAAAAAATGTTGGATAATTCCCAAGTTGAGATTTTACAAGGATATGGAAAATTAATTGATAACCATACAATTGTAGTAGGTGAAAGAACAGTTACAGCAGATAAAATATTAATTGCTGTGGGTGGAAAGCCAACAAAACCGGATATTCCTGGAATTGAAAATGCGATTACATCTGATGAGATCTTTCACCTGAAAACACAACCAAAAAGGATGGTGATTTTAGGTGGTGGTTATATTGGTTCAGAATTTGCTTGTATCATGAATGGACTGGGAACAGAAGTTACTCAGATCACTCGTGCGGATATGATTTTGCGTGGGTTTGATGATGATTTGCGAAGTGAAATTCAACAAGGAATGACAAACCACAGGGTAAAAATTCTCAATCACACTCAAATAATTGGCTTTGAAAAAGACGCAGAAGGAATCAAAGTCAAAGTTCGCAAAGATGGCGAGTCTGAGGATACTGTGGTTGTGGATGCGGTGAGTTTAGCGGCGTTAGGAAGGAAACCAAATACTCAGAACTTGGGTTTAGAAAATACCAAAATTCAACTCAAAAATGGAGCAATTGTAGTTGATAAATATAGCCGTACAGACGAAGAAAATATCTATGCAGTGGGGGATTGTACGGATAATATTAACTTAACACCCGTAGCAATTAATGAAGGTAGAGCTTTTGCTGATACGGTATTTGGTGGCAAATCTCGCACCATGAGTTATGAAAACGTTCCCACAGCGATTTTTACCACACCAGAAGCGGCTACAGTGGGTTTAACTGAAGCAGAAGCGCGAGAAAAATATGGTGATGCAGTAAAAATTTATCGCTCTCGTTTCCGTCCTATGTATTATACTTTAGCGGGTAAAGAAGAAAAAACCATGATGAAATTAGTGGTTGATCAAAATACTGATAAGGTATTAGGGGCGCACATGGTCGGTACAAATGCGGCGGAAATTATTCAAGGAGTGGCGATCGCCATTAAAATGGGTGCAACCAAAGCTAACTTTGATGCTACAGTCGGTATTCATCCGAGTTCAGCAGAAGAGTTTGTTACCATGAGATAATGTCAGTTGTCAGTTATCGCTGATAACTGATAATTGATAGCTGATAGCTGATAATTGATAACATGAGCATCTATCCAAATAAAAAGAAATCTCCAGAAAAATCCCGCCAAAATCAAAATGACTGGCGGTTATTTTTGCGTTTATTACCCTATGCTCGCCGTAGCGTGGGTTTATTAGTAGTATCAATGTTTTTGCTCATACCTCTTGGTATTGCTAACTCTGTTCAACCGTTATTAATTGGACAAGCAATATCTTTAATTCGTCAAGAACCCAGTGTTTATGAATTTATCAAAAATCGTTCTTTATATGAAGGTTTAACTATCATTCAAGGATTATTCTTGATAACAATTATTATCAAGTTATTGCTTACAGGATATCAGGGTTATTTAGTACAGAAATTAGGACAGAAAATAACAGCAGAAATTCGTAAAGACTTATTTCATCATGTGACATCATTAGCAGTTAAATATTTTGATCGCACACCTGTAGGTAAACTAATTACTAGACTAACCAGCGATGTTGAAAGTTTAGGAGATGTCTTTGCTACTGGTGCTGTGGGAATTTTTGCTGATTTATTTTCTATGTTGCTAATTATTGGTTTTATGTTTTCTATCCAATGGCAACTAGCGATTCTATTACTACTTATATTGCTACCAATTTCCTGCTTAATTATTTACTTTCAAAAACAATATCGTCAAGCCAACTATAAAACTAGAGAAGAACTATCAAAACTCAATTCACAACTACAAGAAAATATTGTTGGTGTAAATGTAGTACAGTTATTTCGCCGAGAAAAATTTAACGCAGAATTATTTAGAGAGACTAATAAAAAATATGTTGCAGAAGTTGATACTAGCATTTGGTATGATTCTGCTGTTTCCTCTACTTTAGAATGGGTTAGTTTAATTGCTATTGCTGGTGTATTGTGGGTAGGCAGTTTACTAATTTTAAGGGATAATCTCAGCTTTGGTATTTTATCTGCATTTGTTTTATATGGGCAAAAATTATTTTTTCCTCTGCAAAACTTTGCTGAGAAATTTACAACTATTCAAGCTGGTTTTACTGCTATTGAAAGAGTTATTGGTATTTTAGATGAACCAATAGAAATCAAAGATAAAAGTAACCCTCGCTTATCAATTTTAGATAATCAATTTGGTTATATAGATGAGATAATTAGAGATTTAGAAGCACAGAATTTTAACACTGCACCAGAATTAGGAGAAATTAGATTTGAAAACGTCTGGTTTGCTTACAAAGATGATGATTATGTCATTAAAAATCTAGACTTTATCATTCATCCAGGGGAAAAAATAGCTTTAGTCGGACCTACTGGGGCGGGTAAAAGTTCAATTATCCGGTTGTTATGTCGGCTTTATGAACCCACAAAAGGACGTATTTTGATTGATGGTATTGATATTCGGGAAATACCACAAGCAGAACTGCGGCGTTATATGGCGGTAATTTTGCAAGAGGCTTTTTTGTTTGCTGGTGATGTGAAAAGTAATATTACTTTAGGGGATAGTTACACCTTTGAAGAAATTGAACAAGCAGCACAAAAAACGAATGTTGCTGATTTTATTCAGCAATTACCTCAAGGATATGATACCCAATTAAGAGAAAGAGGGACAAATATTTCTAGTGGAGAAAAACAGCTTTTAGCCTTTGCGCGGGCTGCTATTCGTAACCCACAAATTTTAGTATTAGATGAAGCTACAGCTAATTTAGATGTGGGAACAGAAGCGTTAATTCAACAAGCATTAAATCAACTTTTAATCAAACGCACGGCAATTATTATTGCTCACCGTTTGTCAACTATTAGGAATGTAGACCGAATTTTTGTATTGAAGCGGGGAGAATTAATTGAACAAGGAAGTCATGAACAATTAATAGCACAAAGTGGACTTTATTCAACTTTGCATAATTTACAAATGTTGGGAACTTAGATGGTAATTGATAATTGATAATTGACAATTTAAGAAGAAAAGATAAAAATTTATCTACTGAGAAAATTGTCAATTATCCATTGTTAATTGTCCATTGTTGAAACCATTTCAAATTCTAACTGATGACTTTTGAGAAAATCATGAGTGAAATGATCTACCACATTTGTATCACTTAATTCTAAGTTATAAAAGTCTACAAAATCATGATCAAAATATGGTCCTGCGTGCCAAGTTCCAACTTCTAATTTAATAAAACAATTTCCAGGAATCCGAAAAGCCGCAAGTTTTTCTAATACAGGTTTGTTAATGTCGTTTTTAGGTGGACAAACTGCCATAAACCAATTTTTTCCTGCTAAAGAACCTAAACATTGAGTACATTGGGTATGACGGGTAATTTTATGAAACTTTGTTCCTTTATTGTGCAAACGCATAATATAAAAACGAGGAATACCGTTTTGTAAATTTAATTGTGCGTCTTCTGAATCAAAAGATTTCCCATCTTTGCTGGCAAATATTACTTGTCCATAGGGTTGAAAGTTTTCTGGTGTGATCAATTCTGCTGTTAATTGTTTTAATGTTGAAGATGTAGTCATAAAAAATCCTGCAACAATCCTATTTATCCTATATCCTATATAAATTATAGTTTATTTTATGTGAGTGAAGTACACAAGGGCGGGCAGGATGCCCACCCCACAAGATTGATAATATATTGGTAAATAATATTAACCCCACATTCCGCACTTCAATTTGTAGCACACATACAAGTATCATAAAAAGCATAGATGGTTAAATATAAATACGCAATTAAGAAAGTAAAAATATAGACGTTAATTCCCCTGGGACTACTAAATAGAAATCCATCAGGCATTGATAATAAATTGAGGAAAAAAATGAGAGAATAAAACTGAATTACATAAAAATACCTTCATAATATGAATTACCAAAAAGAAGAAATGGAGAGTAAAAACATAGATCACTTAGGAATAATTGCCGGAATAATAGATGAGATAGGAATAGTAGAAAAAATCAATGAAATATTCTCAGTGGATAGTAGAGAGAAAGTAAACACAGGAGAAGTAGTCAAAGCAATTATTCTCAATGGACTAGGCTTTGTATCAAGACCACTATATTTATTTCCAGAGTTCTTTAAAGATAAAGCCGTAGAACATTTAATAGGGGCAGGGATACAAGCAGAAGATTTAAATGACGATAAAATAGGCAGAGTAATGGATAAACTCTACAAATATGGCTTAACTAAATTATTTCTAATCATTGCCTTAGAAGTAGTAAAAAAATACGGAATAAGCACAAAATATTCCCATTTAGACTCAAGCTCATTACATTTACATGGAAAATATGATAATTGCGTAAATAATCTAGAAAAAGAATTAGGAATAAATCGAGAACATCCAATTATAATCACACAAGGATATTCGCGTGACCATCGCCCTGACCTAAAACAATGTATATTAGATTTAATAGTAAGTATTGATGATATTCAGAAATTTTTAAACAAAATCTATCCCTGGGTATTGGTGGAAAACTATTTTTTTCGGAAGCAACTCAATTTTGTTGAAGGGCGACACTGATGCTCTAGCTTTTTATCAATTATTTTTTTCTCTTGTGAGAAATCCGGGTTTAGCTGTATAATATTGAGAAAAGGTGATTAGTGATTGGTGATTGGTGACTGGTGACTGGTGACTGGTGATTGGGTAAAAATAACTAATAACTAATATCTAATGACTAATATCTAATGTCTAATATCTAATATCTAATATCTAAAATGACACCGATTGAATTATTAATTTTAGCATTTGCAGGAATTATAGCTGGGATTTTAGCAGGTTTTTTGGGAATTGGTGGAGGTACAGTTTTAGTACCTTTATTAATTAGCTTAGGAAACGAATCCATACAAGCAGTAGCTACCAGTAGTTTATCAATTGTCATTACCGCATCTGCTGGAAGTATTCAGAATTGGCGCATGGGTTATCTGGATATCAACAATGTTTTAAGTATGGCTTTACCAGCCTTAATAACCGCTCAAATCGGTGTTTTCTTAGCTAATTTATTTCCTGAATATTTGTTATTATTTACCTTTGGATTGTTATTAATTTCCAATATTTATTTAGTTGATCTGAGAAAAAAAATAGTTGCTAGAAAAAAAATACAAGAAGAAGGAAACCAAGATCAGGAATTTGTAGAAGAAAATAACGAAACTAATACTAATGTTCATAAAATTCAAGAGTTTTGGCATAGAATTATCACAGGTGGTACTGGCGGTTTATTAGCAGGTTTATTTGGAGTTGGTGGGGGGATAATTATGGTCCCTTTGCAAATTGTCTTACTCAATGAAAATATTAAAAAAGCTATTCAAACGAGTTTAGGAGTCATAGTTATTACCGCTATTTCTGCAACTGCTGGCCATGCTTATTCAGGTAATGTTTTGTGGTTAACTGGCGCAATTTTAGGATTTGGTGGTTTATTAGGAGTACAATTTAGTACCCGGTTTTTACCAAAATTACCAGATAAAGTAGTGAGTTTAGCTTTTAGAAGTTTGTTGGCTATTTTATCTATTTATATATTTTGGAAAGCTTGGCAAAGTTATTAAGTTTGATGTAAGCATTAAGCCGTTAGCTATCAGCTATCAGCATTCAACACTAAAATACACACAATGATCACAAATGCACAGAGTGTCAACCTAAAAAGCTTTTAGCACTGTCACCTGTCACTTGTTATACTTAGGGGTTGCTGAGAAAGTCTTTCCGTGAGGGCATAGGAGTCAGGAGTCAGGAGTCAGGAGTCAGGAGTCAGGAGTCAGGAGGAGATTTGAAAATTTCTTTGCCATCTCTTGAAATCCCCAAAAATGCACACTTTTTCCGGTATACCCTTCAAAACCCTTGCACTAATTTCTGTGTTTATCAGCCTCTAACCTTTGATATATCAAGGTTTTAGGTTTATTCAGCAAACCCTACTTAAAACTACCAAAATTTCAGGAACAGAGAAAAATGTTACCCATTGCTACTACACTAATTATCGAATATGAAGAATAATTAAGAGAAAATAGTGTTAGCAAAAATATGATGATTTTGGCTCAAAGTTTAACAATTGATTGGGTTTTAGTAAATAAATGCGTCAAGTTCGCTCTTTGGGGTGTTTTCTCCCTCTTACTTGCGGAAATAATTAGAGATAGTTATCATGCTTTGTGTCATCAAGTTACTTGGCTGGCAAAATGGCATAATAAACATCATGCAGCTTACCGTCGAGATTTAACATTAGTTTCTCAACAAGCTTACTTAGATTCCCAGTTGTATCACGACATAGTTGAGTCAATTATACTGCTAGTTTTATTAATCACAGTTGCTTTAGTTTTCAGACAATGGGGTTTATGGTTAGGTGTTGCTTATGGTGGAACTTTTTTATATGGTGCATCTTTGCGATATTTCCAAGGTACAATAGACACAGATTACAATCATTTACCAGGACCGTTAGCAGCAACTCCTTCTGTGTGGTTTGTGAATAGAACATATCATTGGCGACATCATTTTGATGATGTAAATGCTTATTATAGTGGTGTATTTTCTCTGGTGGATAAAATATTAGGAACAGGACTTTCTTTAAAAGGTAAAACCGTTGCTTTAACTGGTGCTTCTGGTGCTTTAGGAAAAGCATTAACCGCAGAATTAATCAAGCATAAAGCCAAAGTTATTGCTTTAACAACTAACCCAGATAAAATAGAGGAACAAACTGGTTTAAAAGTGATGTTTTGGGAATTGGGAAATGAAGAAGAATTAAAAGCCAACTTGCAAAAAGTTGATATTTTAATTATCAATCATGGAGTGAATGTTTATGGCGATCGCACATCCACAGCAATTCACAATTCCTATCAAGTTAACACTTTTTCCGCTTTGCGGTTAATAGATATATTTTCTGCAACTGTCACCGGACCTGATGCTAAAGCGACTAAAGAAATTTGGGTTAATACATCAGAAGCAGAAGTTTCACCAGCTTTAAGTCCTTTATATGAAATCAGCAAAAGGGCGTTAGGTGATATCATTACCCTCAAACGTTTAGATGGAGTTTGTGTAATTAGAAAATTGATTTTAGGACCATTCAAAAGTCAACTTAATCCATTCGGTGTGATGTCAGCAAATCAAGTTGCTAAGGGAATTTTGTTTTTAGCTAAACGGGATTTTAGAAATATTATTGTCACTGTCAATCCACTAACTTATTTACTATTCCCTATCAAAGAATTTAGTACATGGTTGTACTATCGTGTTTTTAGTCAGAAGTAATCAGTAGGGTTTGCTGAAAAAGTCTTTTCGTGGAGACAGGGAACAGGGAACAGTTTTTTCTTGTTCCCAGTCTCTGACTGGGAATGCAATTATAGAGTCTCCGAATCTAAATTTTACTACAAAAGGGACAGTCTTTAATCATTCATTCCCATCAAAATATTTCAATACAAGATCCCCTAATTCTTTTTTCATTTTGGTTATAAAAGATGAATTAGTTTAATAAGTCGAGTATCTGAGTTTTATTAATTCCGATTCAATTACAATTCTTATAGTTGAAATTTGCTAAGTAACCAAGCACAAACTTCAGATTGACTGCTTTCACGACTACGACGTAAAGCTGTTTCTAAAACTGCAATTTTTAACCCAGGTAAAACCTGTGATTCTTGAATGCGTTGACTACCTTGGTTAATCATACTATAGGCTATCACTTGGGCGTTTTGTACATCTATTACCCAATATTCACTAACACCTAATTCTTCGTAAAGACTGCGCTTTGTTCCTAAGTCATCTAATAAAGATGTTTTAGCAATTTCAATGACTAAATCTGGTGCTGGGTAGTGATCTAAATTAACAATTCCTGTACCTGTGGGGATAGTTTGGGCGCGTTCTTGGAGATAATAAGCTACATCAGGTTGACAGTCTTGAATACCTTGTTTACGAAAAGTTGTGGTATCTAAACCTGTAGCTAAAATTCCTTTAATAGTGGCAAATAAAGTGACAGCAAAAATAATTATTACATGATCTTTTCCATGATCAAAACTAACTGGTGGCATTTCTAGCCTCATGTATCCTTTATAATAGTAACTTTTTCCCGGTTTATTAAGTAAGTTGGTGGTTATTTGTTCATACTCATTCCAAGAAGTATAAACCCATGTATCTGTAGGTATTTGAGTTTGTAAATTACTCATTTTCTCAGTCTCCTGAGTACATAAATATTTGTAATATCCCTAACTTTTTAGATGTATTAATCATTTCTAGGACTTACGCAAGATGTGACTGAAAGCCTTATTCTTGCGTAGGGGTAATTCATGAATTACCCCTACTTTCGTTCCCTTTTGCGTAAGTCCTGATTTCTAGAAACGATGAAAATAGAAGTCGGGGATCTGAATAAAATGTTGGGTTTCCTTGCGTCAACCCAACCGATCGCTTGACATTCAAGACAGTCGCTACTAATTAGAATTTACCTGCAAATACTCTTTCTGCTGGTCCTGTCATATATATTTTATTTTCTACTTCGGACCATTCAATTTCTAACTCTCCTCCTGGTAGTTCTATTATGGCTGTGCGATCGCATTTATCATTTAATACTCCTGCAACCAAAGACGCACAAGCACCAGTACCACAAGCTAAGGTAATTCCCGCGCCTCTTTCCCATACCCGCATTTTTAAATAATTACGGTTGACAATTTCAATAAATTCTGTGTTTGTTCTTTGGGGGAAAACGGAATGATGTTCAAATTTAGGACCAATGCTTTCTAAGGGAATAGCTGCTACATCATTTACAAAGGTTATACAGTGAGGGTTTCCCATACTCACACAGGTAACATTCCAAGTATGATCCGCAACTTCTAAAGGTACATTAATTACTTTACTGTCCGTAGGTGCAAGGGTGGTGGGAATTTCCTGTGCTAATAAGCGGGGTTTACCCATGTCTACTTTAACTTGACCATCATCTGTAAGTTGAGGTGTAATTGTACCAGCTAAAGTATGAATGGTGTAGAAGTCTTTGGTGCGGGATACACCTTCCAACTCAGTCAGGAAAACCGCTAAACAGCGAATACCATTACCGCACATTTCCGGTTCTGAACCATCAGAGTTAAAAATTCTCATGGTGTAATCAGTGCCATTTTGCCCAGGAAGTGCGAAAATAACACCATCAGCACCGATACCAAAATGGCGATCGCATAATTTGACAGCTTTTTCTGGTGTAATGACCGGTGTTAACGAGGAACGATTATCAATCAAAATGAAATCATTACCTAAACCATGATACTTAGTAAATTCTATTGCCATTTTTCCCTAGATGAATTATCACAGATAAGTTACTACTAATTTAAACATTTAAAATTGGTAACGGGTAATGGGTAATTGGTAATTGGTAATTGGTAATTGGTAATTGGTAATTGGGAAGAATGAATATTAATTACCCAGTCACCAGTCACCAGTCCCCAGTCACCAGTCCCCAGTCCCCAGTCACCAGTCACCAGTCACCTGTTCCCTCTCTTGTTGCCATTTTTCCAGCAAAT
>NZ_JACJUZ010000003.1:0-136001 GCF_014299995.1 Sphaerospermopsis sp. LEGE 00249
CCAGTCCCCAGTCCCCATTCCCCAGTCCCCTACATCACAGCAACACGGGGTAGACGATGCTTGAAGCCGCAAAGAATTTCCCACGAAATGGTATTTAATTGATTTGCCCAATCATCAGCTGTGATTTTTTCTCTTCCTTGTTCTCCCAATAAGGAGACTATTTCCCCTTCCTGGACATCGGGTATGGAACTGACATCTATCATGAGTTGATCCATTGTAATCGCGCCAATTTGCTGCAAACGCTGGCCACGCAGTAAAACTTGCATTTGTTGGGAAAGACTGCGGGGAACTCCATCCGCATAACCAATACCCACTACTGCAATCCGCATTTCTCTGGGTGCGATAAACTTATGACCATAGCTCACACCAGTTCCCGCAGCAATTGTTTTTACATGGGTAATTCTGGCTTTGAGTTGTAAAACTGGTCGCAGTTTGATTTGATTTTGCAGGTGGGGAGCAGGATAAAGTCCATAAATGGCTAAACCTGCACGCACCATATCATAATGTAATCTCGGATCTGCCAGGGTAGCGGCTGAATTAGCTAAGTGCAAACTGGGAATTGTGATACCTCTGGCTTTGATTTGGGCGATCGCTTCCTCAAATCGTCTATGCTGTTCTTCCATGATCGCCGGATCAGGACTATCTGCTGTAGCTAGGTGAGAATAAATACTGTCAATATTTAGATGTGGTAATCTTTGTACTAATTGCACAAAATCACCTGCTTGCTGCCAATTAGTACCTAATCTCGACATTCCCGTATCTAGTTTGATATGTACAGGTAAGGGAGAATTATATTTAATTGCTTCTAATGTGTTGGAAAATATTAAAGCTTGTTTAGGGCTGCAAAGTGTAGGTTGCAGTTTCCAATGAGCGATCGCATGAATTTGTTCTGCTGTATTGGTTGCTCCTAAAATTAAAATCGGTGCTTTTATCCCACCTTCCCGTAATTGAATACCTTCGGGAACTGTCGCTACCCCCAACCAACTCGCACCCGCTTCTAACACAGTTTTAGCAACAGTTACCGCCCCATGTCCATAGGCATCAGCTTTTACCACTGCCATTAACTGTGTACGTGGTGATAAAAATCTTACTAATTGCTTGACATTATCGGACAACGCCCCTAAATCAATTTCCACCCAAGCACGTTGAGAAAACCAAGCGTAAGTATTGCGCTCCTGACTATCAGCAAAACTAGGGGTTTGTTTGCTACTAAACATTCCTCTTCACTCCTATCACACCACTGCAAAGCTTCCAGACGCTCCGACTGTGCTAATTTTTGCCCCTTAAAGCCATATCAATTTAATCAGCAAAGTGTAACGTTGATCCGGGAGTTTGTACAAGTAGTCAGGAGTCAGAATAATTTTAGATTTTAGATTTTAGATTTTAGATTTTAGATTTTAGATTGGAATTGACAAAAATAATCCAAAATCCAAAATCCTTTCATTGTATCCCCAGTCACCAAATCATTGAGGAAGTATAAATTATTCTCATCTCCCCAGAAAGGTATATTTGTGTTAAAATATCTAAAACTAATACCTTGAGCTAATATCAATGGGGAAGGTTTTAGTCCTAAACGCCTCCTACGAACCGCTCAACATCACGAGTTGGCGACGTGCCATAGTTTTGTTGATAAAAGGCAAGGCAGAACACGTAGAACACAATGGCAAATTCCTCTACTCGGATTTTCCTCTGCCAACCGTAATCCGGTTGCGTCATTACGTGCGTGTTCCCTATAAAGAAATTCCTCTGACGCGCCGAAATATATTGCATCGAGATGGGCATACTTGTCAATACTGTGGCTACACAGGTGATGAGTTGACCCTAGATCATGTAATGCCGCGATCGCGTGGAGGAGGTGACACCTGGGAAAACATCGTTACTGCCTGTGTACGCTGCAACGTCAAAAAAGGCTGTCGTACACCTCAAGAAGCCCGGATGCCTTTGCGCCATCCACCCCGTCAACCATACAGTAGCCTCTATTTTGAGGTGACAAAACATCTTAAGAGTGGACTTCATCAGGAGTGGCAAAAATATGTGATAGGACTTTGACATTAACACAGAACTAATTGAGACAGCAGGGGAATGAGTCTTCACCTGTAGGTGTTGCTGTTTGACCTTGGTCAAGACAGTATACCACAAGTTGAGGGTTAAATTTGCCCTTGGTAAGTGTTTTTTTGCAGCTTTTCAGGGGCATTCCCCAAAGCTGGAAGGATTGTTTGTTTAAATTCCAGCGAGACAACACAAACACAGGCTCACTATTGTACCTCATTTTTTGAGGCATGGATCATTGTCACTATAAATTATTCCCAATCATCACAAAATTTACCCAAACTGAGATAAATATTGAAGTTAAAATCAGCTTTTAAGAAAAAGTTGCTGGGTTATTCCCAGTAACTATATGTACACCAGTTAGATGTCACTCGATTCTGGATTTACGTTAGCGAAGCGTACGTAGGGTTTGCTGAATAAACCTAAAACCTTGATATATCAAAGGTTAGAGGCTGATAAACACAGAAATTAGTCCAAGGGTTTTGAAGGGTATACCGGAAAAAGTGTGCATTTTTTGGGATTTCAAGAGATGGCAAAGAAATTTTCAAATCTCCTCCTGACTCCTGACTCCTGACTCCTGACTCCTATGCCCTCACGGAAAGACTTTCTCAGCAACCCCTACGTAGCGCAGCGAGTATTTTGGATTTTGGATTGAATCCACCCTAAAGTGTGGAAGCTCGAGAATTTTGGATTTGGGATTTACGTTAGCGAAGCGTGCGTAGCGCAGCGAGTATTTTTCCGTCCTGAAAGACCTAGACCTGTACCAAATTTTTTTAATCTAAAATCTAAAATCTAAAATCTAAAATCTAAAATCTAAAATCTAAAATCTAAAATTCCCGGTCAGCAATCCCTGACTAGTTGGCTTGACAAAACATAGACAAACATGATGCCGTGCCAAAGCTGTAGATTTCTGTCAAGATCGTAATGTGTGGACGAGCCAGAGCATAACTGGTGGAAGCCACAAAGCTGAAAACTAAATTCCCTATGTATTTGAATTCTCCCGTTACTCAATTTGAGGGCTTTTCATTGACCACAGAGCCGAATGGGGAGGAAGTAGAAATAGAGAGAGATGCTCTTGAACTTCCACCACTTACCCGGCCTTCCTTACCAGCAGCAAATGGGGCAGCAGCAAATGGTGATGGAGGTATCTATTTAGCTCAACGTGGCAATTCCCTGGCGATTCAGAAGTCAGAAGAGTTACAAAAAACCCTGCTCAACCATAGACATGAGCGCCATCTGGTACTTCTACAAGATTTTCCTGACCCTGATGCTCTTTCTTGTGCTTGGGCTTACCAACTAATTGCCCAACAATACGATATCAAATGTGAAATAATTTATGCTGGCACTCTCAGCCATCAGGAGAATATTGCCTTAGTTAAGCTAACTACTTTACCTGCTCAACGCTGGACAATGCAAACCCTAAAAAGTAAAGATTTGTTATCTTATCAAGGGTTTGTGTTGATTGATAATCAGGGAACTACATCTCAATTACTAGCAGCAGTACAACAGGCTGGACTTCCCCTAGTCGTGCTGGTTGATCATCATAGCTTGCAAGGAGAACTGAAAGCTGAGTTTACCGATGTTCGTCCTTATGTACGAGCAACTGCCACAATCTTTACACAGTATTTACAATCAGGTTTACTCACATTAGATAGCAGTCTTAGCCAGCACGTAAAATGTGCAACTGCTTTAATGCACGGTTTGCGCTCAGATACCAATCGGTTAATGCAAGCGCAAGAAGAAGATTTTATGGCAGCTGCTTACCTGAGCAGGTTTTATGATGCTCAGTTGCTCAATGCCATTTTACAAGCCAATCGTTCTAAGCGTGTAATGGATGTGATCGAGCGATCGCTCAAAAATCGCATTGTCCAAAATAACTTTTCCATAGCTGGTGTAGGTTATTTACGCTACGACGACCGAGATGCTATACCCCAAGCAGCTGATTTTCTGGTGACAGAAGAAAACGTGCATACTGCTGTAGTGTACGGCATAGTTCACGATGAAGATGACGAACTAGAAGTAGTCATAGGTTCTCTGAGAACCACAAAACTTACCTTAGATCCTGACGAATTTATCAAAGAAGCCTTTGGACAAGATAGCACAGGACGGTTTTTTGGTGGTGGACGCACTGGTGCAGGTGGCTTTGAGATTCCGATGGGATTCTTATCTGGCGGTAACGAAAATTCTGCTTATGCGAAAATGAAATGGGAAGTTTTTGATGCTCAAATTAAGCAGAAATTATTGAAATTGGTAAATCCTAAAGATAACCCAATTCAGTCTTAGTTACACTGTTTCGGCAAAAATCGCCTCATTCCCCATCCGTTGTGAGGTTGGGGGTAAATAAGGCAAAAGTCAGGAGGCAGAAGGCAGGAGTCAGGAGTAAAACTGGCTTTGTGTATAGGTTTTAATTGAGATTGCGTACCTCATTGATATGCAATCTTATTTATCATCATTAAAATGTGAGCAATTCTATGATGAAATATCTTTACGAACAGGATTTTCAAGTTTGGATTGATACAACAATTCAGAATTTACAAAAACGTGAATTTGAATCACTAGATGTACAGTAACTAATTATCTGTCGTCGGGACAAATTAATGTGATTATACAAATCCTTGCTGTATAAGGGTTTTAGCCATTTTACGATACTATACTTAATCTAGTGCAGTGACAAATTAAATGTCAGATTCCATAAATGTGACAAATTAAATGTCGCGTTTCGGACTATAAAAAAGGTCTTATAAATTTTCATAATGACAAATTGACTGTCGCTTTCCATTACAATAGAATAACATTATGTGTTTATAAAAAATTCGTGTTTCATTGATACTTATTCTCGTTGCATTATGGGTATTAATTTAGGTTTTGATGCACCTAGCTCTCAGGTAGTTTCCTTAGCATTACGTCATGCGATTTTACCCAAAAGGTACGGTTCAGAGTACAAACTTCACTGCGAATGGGGAACTTACGGTAAGCCAGAACATTTCTATACTGATGGGGGTAAAGACTTTCGCTCTAACCATTTAAGCCAAATTGCAGCACAATTGGGATTTGTCTGTCATTTACGCGATCGCCCCTCGGAAGGTGGAGTAGTTGAGCGTCCTTTTAAGACATTCAATGATCAACTGTTTTCCACTCTACCTGGTTAGGTATGTTCGATTCAAATCCATCAATGGAACAGTATCTGATATTCGCGACAAAACAACACAAGCCTTAACACACTGTTGTGTAGAAATGATCATTATTGATGAAGCTGATCGGCTCAAGCCTGAAACTTTTGCAGAGGTGCGTGATATTTATGACAACTTGGGAATTGCTGTTGTCTTGGTAGGAACTGACCGTTTAGATGCAGTAATTAATCGAGATGAACAAGTTTATAACCGATTCAGGGCTTGTCATCGTTTTGGAAAGTTGACAGGGAAGGATTTCCAGGATACTGTCCAAATCTGGGAAGATAAGGTTTTAAAGTTACCATTGCCTTCTAACCTGATTAGCAAAGATATACTGCGTATTCTAACTTCGGCTACAGAAGGTTACATTGGTCGCCTAGATGAAATTTTGCGAGAAGCAGCTATTCTCTCTTTATCAAGAGGATTTAAGAAGATTGACAAGGCTGTTTTACAGGAAGTTGCTAAAGAATACAAGTGATGAAAGCACCAAATATTGAGCCTTGGCTTTTTATTATTCAGCCTTATGATGGGGAAAGCTTGAGCCATTTTCTAGGCAGGTTTAGACGTGCCAACTATTTATCTGCTGCTGCTTTGGGTAATTTGGCAGGTGTTGGTGCTGTAGTAGCACGGTGGGAAAGGTTTCATTTTAATCCTCGCCCTAGTGAGAAAGAGTTGGAAGCGATCGCATCTATGGTGGAAGTGGATGTCCAGAGGTTAGTCCAAATGCTGCCACCTGTTGGGGTGGGTATGCAGCATGAACCCATTCGGTTATGTGGTGCTTGTTATGCAGAAACACCTTGTCACCAGATTAAGTGGCAGTTTAAGGAAACAGCAGGATGCGATCGCCATCATTTGCGTTTACTGTCCAAGTGTCCTAAGTGTGAGGCTAGGTTTAAAATCTCTGCTTTGTGGGAGTTTGGAGTTTGCCACAGGTGTACAACGCCATTTGCTGAGATGGTAAATTATCAGAAGTCATTTAATTGAGAAGTTTCACTACTAAATCTCGATTAGTAGAATATTAAAACCCCAATTAATTTGGACTTAGCGATCGCTTTTTTTGAGTAATTCCACTATAGTAATAAAAGCCGTATGTCGGCGTGAAGCTGATAACGGTAGACCAGCGATACAATTTTCTGTTTATAAAACTTGGCTTCGATTTTAACATGGCTGTAAGGGGACTAGATTATGCAATTGAAACTGCACATCGAGTGTGGCAAATAGAGCCACACCGTCATGTCCGTATACCTCCAGCCCAAGGTGATCAGCAACCCATACCTGTAGATGCTTTGTGGACGGATTATGGTCTTCGCCCTAATGCCAATAACTTGTCTTTCATGGTTCAATCTGTTCAGGAATCGGAAATAGACAAATGGAAACAGAGGTTACGTTATTGGCCTATTCGTGCAGGTTTGTTAGTCTCAGATGAAATTTATATACTTCAATATTACACTCAATCTGGCTTAGAAGAACGAATTGTAGATCGTGAATCTCTATCTTCAGAACTAACTAGACCAGATAGCCACTTGTTTAAACCAAAAGCACTGGCAGAATTTCGTACTGGTCAGCTAACACTAGCAGATATTGAAGAATCTGTTTCAGAACGTAGTTTTTCTTTTTTACTGCGGCAAAGAGCCGAATTAGATCAAGCATTCCAAAATGCTATTCAAGAGGTGCTGGCAGAAATCGGTATTCCTAAAAAGAGAAATCCCAAAAATCAAATATCTTCTCGTCACGAAATAGCAGGTCATGGAATCCGTGTAGCGATCGCATTTTTAGCAGGAAGAATTTTAGAAGATAAGGGATTTTTTGGTTCTGAATCACTCATTCCTACAAATGATCCTCGTCTTTTACTTGAAAAAACAGTACCTCGTGCTAATGGTTTTTTCAAAAAAGCACTGGAGGAGTCAATACCTCATCTTACTGACAGAATATTACAGCGTTTAGCAGCTAACTTAGGTAGTCGAGTTAGTTTTGCACTGGTAGATCATCGAGACGTGGGATTGCTGTATGAAAGAGCTATTAAAGAATTACCTAGTGAGATTGAAGGTGAACAATGGACTGATTTGCAGCGACACTATACGCCAATTGCGATCGCTGAAAGAATGCTAGAATTACTGCCTTTAGAAAGGTTACGTCCAGAAGAAAGAATAATTTTTGATCCTGCTGCTGGTTCTGGTAGTTTATTATTAGCTGCTACATCACGTTTAGCAGGGATGATTGATATTCCTGAAAAATTAAAAGCAAGAAAATCTTATCTTGCCAATCATGTAGCTGGTAATGATTTAGATCAATATGCGGATTTAGTAACACAACTACGATATACCCTAGCTAGAGAATCACTAGGTCAAGATATTCCATTTCCTTTTCCTAATAACTTCACTCATCAAAATTATGAGTTATTAACTAAAGAGAATATGGGTATTAAACCAAGAGTTATTGTTGCTAATCCTCCTTTTGCAGAAGATGGTAATACTCAACGGGCTGCAAGATTTATAAAAAAAGCATTAAGTTGGCTAGAACATGGTTCTCAATTTGCTTTTATTTTACCTCAATCTTTTTTAACTAATACAACTCATGGTATTCCCAATGCACGCAGGTTATTAAGTGAAAATTGCCAAATTTTTGAAGTTTGGCAATGTCCAGAAAAAGCGATTGGAATTGAGGCAGAACAGGCTGTATGTATAATATTAGGACAGGTAGGTAAATCAAAAATAATAATTCCCAGTGCATCAAGAGCAGTATTTTCTAGGTCGAAAGACACTGTATCTAATATTCGTGATAATGGGTTTCTTGGTACTCAATGGATTACACAATTAAATTTAGATAACTGGGAAGTTTTTACAGCACCACCTATTGATATTCAAATTCCTACAATTCCGTTAGGAAATCTTTTCTTCGTTTTTAATGGAGTAACTCCTAGTAAAAACTACAAACCAGTTAGTCAATGTCCACCAAATACCCAATGTAAGAGAAACTGGCGTATGAAATGGCGTGATCAAGATCGCTTATGGGTAGATCCAACTAGAGTTCCTGACAACCAGCGTTGGTTAATGTATGGAAAACAATATCTTTCAAGTGCTAGATTAAAATATGAACCACTTTTTGACTTACCAAAAATTTTTGTAGGTCGTAAAGTAAATCGAGGTTCTTTATATCCCCTTGCTGCTCAATTAGATACTATAGGTCTTTGTCCTGACAATAATATCTTTTGTGTTCTTCCTGCACAACAAGCAGGAAAATCCCCTCAACTACCTGATAATAAAAAATTTGTGAAAGAATGGAATCAGCTAACTGATGAAGATCAAAGATTATGGTTGTTAGGCATTCTATCATCTAAAATTGCCAATTCACTATCTTTAATTGGACGCAAAACACATGAAATAACAAGTGATGAGCTATGTAAATTTACCTTACCTCAGAAAATAGATCCGCGAATAATTGAAATTACTCGTCAAATTGTTGAAAGAGATCAACAACATCTTGACATTCCTGAACCAGATAATATACGAATTCAATTAGATAAAATTGTAGAAGAATCCTATGGAAATCCTCATTGGATAGAACTTAAACGAACTGGAGAACCTCCAGAATTAGAATTATGGAAATCAGAACAAACAAAACCTACATTAACTGTGATTGGTCAAGTTTTAGAAATTTCTCAAGATAATACCCACATACTTCTTTATTTAAGTGGTTTGCTAGACGATAACGAAGAAGCATGGCTTCCTATCCTACCAGAAATGCCTGGTTGGGCGCTTGATGGTACAGCTTTTGAAGCTGAACTAAGTGAGTATATAGAAACATTTGAACAACTTGCACAACATCCTTGGGCAATTAGAAGTTTTCGCCATACGCCTTATCCATACCTAACTAATGAAGAATTAAAACAAAAGTTAAGGATAGACAGTATGGAGGAGCGTTTATGACTTGTGAAATTTCATTTTTACCTGTAGGTAATGCTGATTGTATGGTTATATGTGATCACAGTGATGCCGCAGTTGTTGTTGATATTGGGAAACCACGTTTATTACAGAAATGGCTTCAAAACAAAAATAAAAAATATATAAAGCGAATTTATATTACTCATGCACATGATGATCATCTTCCACCGCTACTCAAGCTTGTAGAGTTTCTTGATATTTGGTTAAAACAGGGAGAAGTAGAAACATTTTGTCTTCCTCACTCTTTTTATAAAATCTCAGTCGAAAAACTAATAGCTAATAAAGGAACAAGTCCTAAATATGACAGGCTAGAATTGGCACTGCATCGCCTTGATGATTGGGATAGACTGGGACGTATTCGGTTTATTCCAGCTTCACGGGATTCAAACTCATACACACAGGGAAATTTAGAAATTCACGTTTTACATCCACGACAATTATTCGTTGAAAAGCATTTAGCCACATCTAACACTAAACTTAACGAAATTTCCCTTGTCCTGCGTGTAATTTATGGTAATTTTGCAGCAATACTACTTGCTGATATTGAAAATGCAGGTTTGAAAGAATGCGTAGATATTTGCCAACCAGATGAACTTAACGCTAATGTTGTTAAAGTTCCTCATCATGGAGCGTGGCCAAGAAATGGGGATGATTTAAAGCAATTACTAGAAACTATCAATCCTGAAATAGCAGTTTTATCAGTAGGTAGTACCAACATATTTGGCCACGTTGTTCCAGAACTATTTAACTTGTTACTCAACCTACAAAATGATAATTCTAAACAGTTGAAACAATTTGTTTGTACAGAAGTGACTCGAACTTGTGTTAAATCAGCAAGCGATCGCTCTAGTATGGGTAAATCAGGTTTAACAGCACAACAATTATGTGCAGGAGAAATTACCATTCTTGCAGAAACTTCTGGAAAATGGACTTTGAAGACTCAGACAGATCATGAAAATGTAATCTCTTCATTACCATATCCAGCGTGTCAAGGTCATGCAGAATTGGGTGCAGTCTCTACTTAGTAGGGTAAGTGTTGGTAATAAATTTTTCCAGATTTCATCGTTGATACGTTTGGGTAAACCTCTGTCACCATCCTTATTGGGAATTATGCAGCTTCATTAGAATCATCTTTGTCTTTAATTCTTCTCTTGAATTCTTCAATATTAATTACGCTTGATTGTTTAGCAATACCCCAAATTTCGTTAATAATTTCTTTCAATGCTGGTACGACCAAAAGAGTGTACTGCCCTATTCCTTTACCACGGGAATCACCTATTTTCAGTGCCGAGATTATTTCTCCAAAGTCTGACCAACTAATATCCACCCAAAAGACTTCTTCATTGACTACTACTATTTGCTTGTCTCTTAAAGTTTTATCAATTTGATAGTTTTCAAAAAAATTAAGTATCTTCCTAATTACTTGCAGTGAAGTGGTTTCTCTGAGATTGCGTATTGCTCTTATTTCCAAAATCTGCTGCCAGGTATAGTAAACCTCTGGCTTCTTTTTACCATTCCATACTCGTATTGGTTTGATCAGTTCCGAACGCTCAAGATACTGTAACTGATTGGATGTTGCCCCAGTCAGTTCCATCGTCTCTCGCCTAGTAAACTGATTAATTACACTCATCTTCAAAAAATGTATTCAAACCCGCAAAACAAAATACATTTGCTAGTATAGTTTCTAGAGCATGAGCCAAGCGCCACTTAGCCCATGCTTAGTAAAATATACGAGGCTTTTTCTATGCGATATCGATCTGGACAGAGAGTGCCTGTTAGTGGTCAATATGCAATTATTGATCCTTACGGGCGAAATACCGGATATGAGGTAACAGTAGTTAGTGGAGAACCTTTTCCACCTACCTCTAGTCCTGGCTATACTTTCTTGCTGGTTGATCCAACAAGACACAGAAGATAGTTCTATTTTACAACTCAAGGGCAAGTTGTAAATGGGTCTAAAGACAGGGTGAGAATAATTAGTTCCAACCCTGTCTTAAAAGCTAAAACCTACTGGACTGGGAATGCAGCATGAACCCATTCGTTTATGTGGTGCTTGTTATACAGAAACACCTTGTCACCAGATTAAGTGGGAGTTCAAGGAAACTTATTACTATTTACTCACCAGATGCCTGAGAGTTTCTTTCTGCCAAGTATTGCTGTAAATTATGAAACATGACTTGACGGAACAACTCCCCAAATTTTGTATCATCTGTCAGCTTTTGGTAAATATCAAAATTCGTGTCAATCATGTCTTCTAAAGTAACCTGGAAAAAGGATTCAAATGCTAACTTGCGAGTTTCTTCAGAGGGATTGATACTAGCATCCAAGGCTAGAATTAGGTCTTCCTGGTTTGCTAATATACTGTTCATATCTTCAGTAAACTGATTGAGTTTATCCTCATCTGACCAATCTCCAGGATCAAAGTGTTCATTAACATAAGCCAAAATTGCTGATAGAGGGGCTGGATTATCAGTTTTTGGTTTAACTACACTCAGATCAGATAAAGGCACTAATTCCCCATCTTCTGTTAAAAGCTGAATTCTCCCTGTACTGGTTTGCTCGATGCGATAGGAGTCCATGCTAATGTAATTAGTTAAATCAGTGGGGTAGCGATCGCCAGCAAAGGGCAATTTTTTCAAAAGTAGTCGCCCAAACTGGTAAAATTTCTCTAACTCTGCATCTGTAAAAGTAATTACTTGCACTAAAAAAGCGTAAATACGTACATATTCCCCTAAACGTAAGCGAATTTCTGCCTTATCTTCTGGCGTGCGTTGTTCATATCTATCTACAATGGGGTTGAGGATGGGGTGTAAATTTGCTTGGTTAGGATTGGGGTTTTGTGTGGTGGGAAAGTAAGCACGGGCAAAATTTTCTACTTCATTAGTCGTGAATAAAGCAAAGTTTTCTAATAAGCGTTTGAGGTCATAGAGTCTATTTGGATCTGTAGATTCAGATAAAATTGTTGCTTGATAATAGTCTTGAAAAGCTGACTCGATATCATCGGTTTTGTTAGCAAAATCTAAGACAAATACGCCATTTTTACCGGGGTAATTACGGTTAAGACGGGAAAGGGTTTGTACTGCTTCTACTTTTTTGATGCGTTTATCAACATACATTGTTTGCAATAAAGGCTGATTAAATCCTGTTTGAAACTTACGAGCAACAATTAAAAAACGATATTCTTTTTGTTTAAATACCTCCACTGTCCGACTTTCAGGAAAACCATTGAGACGTGATTCGGTGTAAGGTTCAGGTAAAAGGTTTTCTGGATCAATAACTCCACCAGTGAAAGCAACTAAAGCTTTATATGGATAACCTTTTTCTTCTAAATAACTGTCAAAAGCTAATTTATACTTAACAGCATGAAGACGAGAACGGGTGACGATCATCGCTTTGGCTTGTCCATCTATCAAAGCTGATACCTGTTGGTGAAAATGTTCCACCATGATTTCGGTTTTACTGTTGATGGTGTGGGAGTGGGTTTCAGCGTAGGATTGAAGAACGTAAGCTGCTTTTCTCTGATCCTAATTTGGGGTTTCTGTCGCTTTTTGAACTAATTTAAAATAAGAAGTAAAAGTAGTGTAATTCTGCAAAACATCTAAAATAAAGCCTTCTTCAATGGCTTGACGCATGGAATAAAGAACAATACTATCTGGAAAACAAGCAGGAAAATCTAAAATAGCAACATCTCCAATATTTGCAGCAATAGCCATTACAAGAGTACCTTTAGGAAACTGCTTGCTTACGGCAAAACCAAGAGCATTTAAAGTTTGCTCATAGGTGGTAATATATTTATCTGTAGCGGCGATATCTCCAGTTTGTATAAATGGATAATCCCCATCATATAATTTAGGATCATTTCTTGGACGATGTGAAAATTTACCACGTAAAATTGTTGAAATATATTTAATTTTCTTAACTTCCCAATGTCCAGGAATTTTACCCAACCACTCAACCCCCGAATTTTTATACTCAGAATAAGGGGGAAAATCTTGAAAAAACTTTTGAGCAACTTCAACTAAAGTCAATAGATAACATTCCACCAGAACCACAAGCACAATCATAAATAGTGCGTATCACTCCTGGTTGTTTGAGTGCTGTTTCATCTCCTCGTAATACTAAACGCACCATTAATTTAATTACTTCACGGGGTGTAAAGTGTTCCCCCGGATTTTCGTTCATTTGTTCGTTAAAACGGCGAATTAGTTCTTCAAAGATTGTCCCCATTGTATGGTTATCAATCTTATCTGGACTCAGATCAACTTCGGAAAATTTGTTAATCAGAGGTACTAATAAATTTTTAGAATCTAAAGTATTAATAGTAGTACGTAAACTAAATTTATCAATTACCTCACGCATATTTTCTGAAAATCCGTTGAGGTAAGCAATGAGATTTTTAGCTAAGTTCTTTTTATCTTCTAGTAATTTTTTAAAGTCATATCCAGAAACGTTATAAAAAGATTTTCCTCCTGCTGCTTTGCGTAATTGCCCATCTAGGTTTTGTAGTCCTTTTTGTTGAAGAAATTCATATCTTTTTAACACCTCATCTTTAGTAGGTGCTAAAACGCAATCTAAGCGACGCAAGACTGTAAATGGTAAAATCACATCAGGATATTTACCGCGCTTAAAGTCATCTCTGAGTATTTCATCAGCTATTTGCCAGATAAAGTTAGCTGTTTCTTGGAAGTTCACAATTGCACCACTGATAAATTAGTCAGGTGTTTTATTCCCTAACCATAATTGCAGCTAGTTGGTTAGAGGTAAAGATGTCTTGATCGAGAAACTAGACAAATCAATATAGAGATAGGGAATATTATTATACCCGTCTAGGGACATTTATTGTTTTTTATAAAAATAAATACATATTTAGCCAGTAAAGGCTTTGAGATTATCTTTCAATTGTTGATGTAAGCGATCGCACCAGAACGGAACCACAATGTATCCCTCAGACAGTGCTTGTAGTGCCATTTGGCTATCAAACTCTAACACTTTCAGAGGATATTTAGGCAATCCCGTCAGTAATAACATCATTCGCTTTAACTTATCTTCTTCAAGATACAACTTAAACAGCCAAGGTTCTCTTTCGCGTAATACGTCCAAAGCTAGATTGCACACTTCAAAGCTTAAACCTCTTGACAGCAGATGCCCCATGACCATCAACTCGAACAAGTCTGCTTTGGAATAATAAACATTTCTCCCTTTCCCAAAGGCATTAACAGTAGGTACAATAATCGCCTTATCCCGCCAATACTGTAACTGTCGGCGAGAGCAATTAGTAATTTCAGCCGCTTCGGTGCTTGTGTAAAATCTATTGTCCATAAGAATCATCCTAGTAGAAGATTTTTTGGAAACGCATATTTTTTTTAGAATACATTATGTGTTTTTGTGATATTTTATTTTCATGAGTAAAATCACGGTTCAATGTCGCCTAATTGCCAGTGAATGTACCCGTCAAAAACTCTGGACACTTATGGCAGAATTAAACACACCCCTAGTTAACGAATTACTACAACAGCTTCGCCAACACCCAGATTTCGAGAAATGGCGTAAAAATGGCAAATTGCCTTCAAGCGTTGTTCATAAACTTTGTAAACCGTTAGAAACTGATCCTCGTTTTGCCGGACAACCAAGCCGTTGTTATTTATCCGCGATTCATATTGTGGATTACATCTACAAGTCGTGGTTGGCAATCCAGAAACGACTACAACAGCAGCTAGATGGCAAAATACGCTGGTTAGAAATGCTCAATAGCGATGCTGAATTAGTAGAAACCAGTGGTTACAGCTTGGAAGCTATTCGTACCAAAGCTGCTGAGATTTTGGCAGCAGCAACACCAACATCTGACCCTGATGCTCCTGCAAATAAAACCAGAAAGACTAAGAAATCCAAGAAATCCAAACAAGCATCCGCTTCCAATTCTGAGAAGAGTGTATCTAATCAATTATTTGATGCTTACCAAGAAACTGACAATACACTCAGCCGTAGTGCTATCAGCTATCTGCTAAAAAATGGCTGTAAATTGAATGATAAAGAAGAAGAACCAGAGAAGTTTGCTAAACGTCGCCGTAAGCTAGAAATACAGATTCAAAGGTTAACAGACAAGTTAACCAGTCGAATTCCCAAAGGTCGAGATTTAACCGATGCTAAATGGCTGGAAACACTGTTGACTGCTGCAATCACCGTTCCAAAAGACAACACTGAAGCCAAACACTGGCAGGATATTCTGTTAAGTCGATCAAGTTCCCTTCCTTTTCCCCTAATTTTTGAAACGAACGAAGACCTAGTTTGGTCAAAAAATGAAAAAGGTAGGCTGTGCGTTCACTTCAATGGACTGAGCGATTTAATTTTTGAAGTATATTGCGATAGTCGCCAACTGCACTGGTTTAAACGCTTCTTAGAAGACCAACAGACTAAACGCAAAAGCAAAAATTACATCTTCAACGACAACAATTTGGCATAATGACATTAATTTGTCACCGATGACAAATAATTAGTCACTGTACAAGAAAAAACCGCGAACCAAGATAGTTGGTGTCACGGCTTTCGGTATGGTGTGAGGAGCTTAACTAACTCCATCATAGATCACCAAATCAAGAATGGGGATACTCGTATCAATTTTGGTAACAGAATTTTTTTAGTAACAGGTTATTTGAGGATTTAGCTATCAGCTATCAGTGATTCATTCTACTAAAGCACCACCACAACTAGAACCACATCCAGCAGTACAACCATAACAATAATCAGCAGTTTGTACTTCTTTGATGACATCTAAACTACCAAGTTCTAATAATTTACTAATTGTCAAAGTTTCACCATTGTGAGTTCTTGCTGGTAAATTCATCATTTGGTTAAAATCGCAATCATAAACATTACCCAAATAATCAACAGAAATTTCCTCACGACACATTAAATTATTAACGGTGTCAGGGTTAAAATGTGATTCTAAAAACTGCAAATATTGTTTATAAAGATGTTTACGTTCTAAATATAACTTAGTTCTTCCTACAGGTAAGTTAGTAATAGTCAGTAAGTTATTAAAGACAATATCAAAATGTTCTTGTAAGAAATTTTTATAAGCTAGTTGAAGATTTTTTTGATCTGGAGTTAAAGAAAAATTTTCATCCTTTGGTAACTGAGGATTATAAACCAAATCTAAAATTAAATTTGCATCTTGACCATAACCCAATTTATTTAACCATTGTAAAGCTTGAATAGACTGAACAAAAACACCATGACCCCGCATTTTATCCACATTATCAGCTAAATAACAGGGAAGAGAAGCAACAACACGCACTTGATTTTTAGCTAAAAAGTCAGGAATATCTGCAAAACCTTCCACAAAAAAGATTGTTAAATTTGATCTAACAATTACTTGTTTACCTGCTTTTCTCGCAGCTTCCACCAATGGTTTAAAACCATAATTCATCTCTGGTGCGCCCCCAGTCAAATCAACAATTTTAATTTCAGGAAATTTATGAATAAAATCAATTAAATCTTGACAAACTGCTGGGGAAAGTTCCTCAGTTCTTTTAGGACTTGCTTCCACATGACAATGAGAACAAGCAAGATTACAAAGTTTACCGAGATTGACTTGTAAAACTTTGATTTCTTTTTTTGTTAAAGGATAATTTAGTTTATCTTGGAAATTTGTGATTGATATAGTCTGCATGGCTGAATGCTCACAAAAGATGAAAAATTGATGATTACTTAGATGTTGTAATTACGGTTGTAGTAATTTATAGGTTATTACACTAATCATAGCCGCAATAGGTAAAGTTAATAACCAAGAAAGGAGAATCCGATAAAAAATGCCCAAATTTGAATTTTTATTAATCAAACCTACTCCAAAAATTGAACCGACTGAAACATGAGTAGTAGAAACGGGTAATCCTAAACTACTAGCACCAATTACCATAGAACCTGTGACAATGTTGGCAGATAAACCCTCGATATGATT
Source organism: Sphaerospermopsis sp. LEGE 00249 (assembly GCF_014299995.1). Lineage (NCBI taxonomy): Bacteria > Bacillati > Cyanobacteriota > Cyanophyceae > Nostocales > Aphanizomenonaceae > Sphaerospermopsis > Sphaerospermopsis sp. LEGE 00249. The sequence goes on from NZ_JACJUZ010000003.1 coordinate 17,118, forward strand.
GAGAGAAGTAATTTTTTTACTCATAGTTTTGGCAACTTTGTGGGCGTTGAATAAACCACCTAATGACATTGTTACAGCTATAGCTATGATTCCGCCTGGAAGCGAAAATGCTTTAATAATGAGAACGAGAGCAACAATTTTGGGTGTGTCATTTAATCCTCTAGCAAAACTCACGATACCAGAACTCATAAAATGACTGGTATCAATAATTTTCTGGTGATTTTTGATTTTGAAGTTCAGGTTCATGTAATCAAGAAATATGTAAATTATTGCTCCTAAAGGTATAGCGATGAGTGGACTAAATAAGAGGGGTAAAAAAAATGATTTTCCTAAAGCTGAAAAATTCACTGGGAAACCTTGAGCTACTATTCCAGCACCAACCAGCGCACCTGTTAAACTGTGAGTTGTAGAAATAGGAAAACCAATAAAGGTAGCAATGATGATAGTCAAAGCAGCACCAATAGCTACAGCTATCCTAAATTCTGGTGTATTGGCGATCGCATCGGGAACTAGACCTTTACCAGAAAAGTTTTTAATTAGTGTACTAGCGATAAAAACCGAAGCAACTGAACCAGCAAAAGTTGTCAAAGTTGCCCACCAAATTGCTGTTTTATAGCTAGTAGTTTGACTTCCAAATAATGTTGCTACACCTTTAAAGTTATCATTTGCGCCATTAGAATAAGCTAAAAATAGCGTAGCCAGAAACAAACTGATGAAAATCATTATTTATTTACAAAAAATTCCCTAACAGCAACCACCACCATCATAATACCAAGTAGAATCAGTAATCATGATTTCTTCTGGTTTCAAATCTCCCAATTTAGCAGCCGTTTTATCACAAACTGCGGCAGGAATACCACGTTGTAAAATATGTCCTGCTCCATCATCAAAAAATGATTCTGAACCTGCATAAATTGCTGTTTTACCTGTGAAAATACAAGCACCGTCTTCAGGAATTTGCACCTTAAAAGAAACGGAATCAAGACTTTCCAAAAGTAGATTTTCTTCCAGGTTATAAGTTTGTTTATCTAATAATCTATAGGGACGACGGGCGCGAATTTCTATTTGTCCAAATCCAGCATTGATAATTAATTGTGTATATTCTTCATAAGTGAGCGCACCGGATAAACACATTGCCCTTAATCTTTCATCTTGTCGTAAATGTTGGGGAATAGGACGGGTAGCAATGGGGTCACTCATTTGTAATCTGCCACTGGGTTTTAAAACTCGATATGCTGCTTTTAAAGCGCGGGTTAAATCAGCAGGTTCAAAGATATTAAAAAGACAATTTTGGGCGACTATATCAACAGAGGCATCATTGACAGGTAAATTAAAAGCATCCCCGGCAATAATTTCCACAAAACTAGGATCAAACCAAGGATTTTCTTGGGCAGCAATTTCTAAATTTCTTTTCGCAGCTTCTCGCATTTCTGCTACTGGTTCAACTGCGATGACAGCACCAGGACGACGGGAAAAATAAGCAAATTGTAAAGCTTCTAAACCACCACCGACACCAACATATAATACTGTAGGTTGGTTTGCTAATTCGTTAGTATGAACGGTAGTTCCGCAGCCATAATTCATTTCCTGCATGACTAAAGGAATTTTTAATCCTGGTAGTTGCAGGGGTGTACTTTGGACACAACAAAGTCCTACTTCTGGTGTTTGAGCAACTTCGCTGTAAAATTGGGCTGCGGTTTCTAAATAGGTCATTGCCGTTTTTTGGGTTTAACTTTGTATATATTGATTCTGCATATTAATATATTGACATATATTCTGAGGAGATTTTAATGATTTTTACAGTGATTACGGTGATTACCGTAGAAAATTTATGGAACTATATTTAATCCGTCACGGTATCGCAGAAGAACATCAACCAGGGTTAAAAGATGAAGGGCGATCGCTCACCCAAGAAGGCAGACAAAAAACCGCAAAAGTAGCCCAAAGATTAATAAAACTTGGTTTTAAATTTGATTTAATCCTCACTAGTCCCCTAGTCCGCGCCCAACAAACAGCAGAAATACTCATGGCAGCCGGATTAAGTTCTCAGTTAGAAACCTCAGATTATCTCAGCTTTGAAGGCGATCTTCAATGGTGGCTAAGAGACTGGTTAGAACCGAGAAAATATCCTCAAAATACCCAACTAGCACTGGTGGGACATGAACCCTGTTTAACTAATTGGGCTGAAATTCTCCTTTGGGGTGAAGCAAAAGAACAACTCGTCCTTAAAAAAGCAGGTATGATCGGAATAAAAGTACCAGATGATGGTTCTCCTGTGGGTCGTAGTCAAATGTTCTGGTTGACACCTCCCAAGTACCTACTATAACAGTTTTTCGAGCTTTCGCATAAAATAGTTGTTAAATCGGCAACTGTTATAGTGAAAAGGATCTCTGGTAAGTTAGCGTGTTCAGATATTTCACAAAGCAAGTGGTGTAGCCATGACGGTGTGCGAATATAAGCCTGGTTTAGAAGGCATTCCCGCAGCCCAGTCTAGCATTAGTCATGTAGACGGGCAAAAGGGAATACTAGAGTATCGGGGCATTCGGATCGAAGAATTAGCAGAAAAAAGTACCTTCCTAGAAACTGCTTATCTTTTAATCTGGGGAAAATTGCCCAGCAAAGAAGAATTGACAGCTTTTGAGAGTGAAGTTAACGCTCACAGACGGATAAAATATCGTATTCGGGACATGATGAAATGTTTTCCCGAAAGTGGTCATCCAATGGATGCTCTCCAAGCCTCCGCTGCTGCCTTGGGTTTATTTTATTCTCGTCGTGACTTACATAATCCTGTCTACATTCGTAATTCTGTAGTCCGGTTAGTAGCCACAATTCCCACAATGGTAGCAGCGTTCCAGTTGATGCGGAAAGGAAATGATCCTGTAAAACCGAGGGATGACTTAGATTATGCCGCCAACTTCTTGTATATGCTCAATGAAAAAGAACCTGACCCCCTAGCAGCGCGGATTTTTGATATCTGCTTAATTCTGCACGTTGAGCATACAATGAATGCTTCTACCTTTAGTGCGCGAGTCACAGCTTCCACCTTAACCGATCCCTATGCAGTTGTAGCTAGTGCAGTAGGGACATTAGGCGGACCATTGCACGGTGGAGCAAACGAAGAAGTAATACAGATGTTAGAGGAAATTGGCTCTGTAGATAACGTCCGTCCTTACCTAGAAGATCGTCTACAAAGAAAGGCGAAAATCATGGGATTTGGACACCGCGTGTATAAGGTAAAAGATCCTAGAGCCACAATATTACAACTTTTAGCGGTGCAATTGTTCGAGAAATTCGGCTACGACAAGTTTTATGAAATTGCCCTGGAAGTAGAAAGGGTAATGGCCGAAAAAGTTGGCAGTAAAGGAATTTATCCTAACGTTGACTTTTATTCTGGTTTAGTGTATAGGAAAATAGGAATTCCCACAGATTTGTTTACACCAGTATTTGCGATCGCCCGTGTTGCAGGTTGGTTAGCACACTGGAAAGAACAACTTGAAGAAAACCGGATTTTCCGACCCACACAGGTCTACAACGGTCTACACGAAATTCCTTACACTTCCATTGAGCAGCGTTAACTACCTGGGAAGGTGACAGGTGACAGTTATGAGGTATTTTCCTGGGAATAGGTGATAAATACCCAATTTTAGATTTGAGATTCTAGATTGATGCTCTCAAGTGGACAGATTGATAAGTGTCATCTGTCAGCTTGATGAGGTTGACAATCAAAAATCTCGAATTTACATGGATAATCTGGAATTGGCATTGTCATCACAACCTGCTGTACAGGAAAATCAGACAATTTGCATAGAATATAAAACCGTTACCAATTTGGGGACGGTAACTTTGTCTTGTCAGAATAATAGGTGACAGGTGACAAGTGACAGGTGACAGTAAGAAGAGAAAAGGAAGAGGAGGAGGAAAGAGGTTTTTTCCCAATCACCAATCACCAGTCACCAATCCCTAATCACCAATCTCAATCTCAACCATAAGCAGAAGTTGTCATCTGGGATCAAAAGGGTAAAACCATCAAAGGATATACTAAACTCAGGAATTGGCAACAAATCTACAATCAGGCATCATCTCAATAGAGATTCTAAACCAGTAAATTTACAGATATTAAATTAAATAATGTTTGTTAATTTACTATGACTCGACGAATTACAGAGTAGCAAACATGAATGCAGGAATTGACCTCCAAGGAACTTTTATCGAATCCGTCAAGGATTTGGGCATACCAGCAGGGGCAGCCAAAGCCCTGTGGATGCCATTACCAATGATCCTGATGCTGATTGGGGCAACAGTAGGTGTACTGGTTGCAACCTGGCTAGAACGGAAAATTTCTGCGGCCGCACAGCAACGGATTGGTCCTGAATATCAAGGTCCATTTGGTTTGCTAGTGCCTGTAGCCGATGGTTTAAAGCTGATCTTTAAAGAAGATATCGTACCAGCCAAAGCAGATCCCTGGTTATTTACCCTTGGTCCAATAATCGTAGTAATTCCGGTATTCTTATCATTTTTGATTGTTCCCTTTGGGGAGAATATCGTGATTACTAACGTCGGTATGGGCGTATTTTTGTGGATTGCATTATCCAGCATTCAGCCCATAGGCTTATTAATGGCTGGTTACGCATCTAACAACAAATACTCCTTGTTAGGGGGTTTGCGGGCAGCCGCGCAATCAATCAGTTATGAAATACCATTGGCGTTGAGTGTATTGGCGATCGCCATGATGTCTAACAGCCTCAGCACCATTGACATCGTAAACCAACAATCTAACTTCGGGATTTTGGGTTGGAACGTTTGGAGACAACCACTAGGTTTCATCATCTTCTGGATCGCCGCCCTAGCAGAATGCGAACGTCTACCCTTTGACTTACCCGAAGCGGAAGAAGAACTGGTAGCAGGATATCAAACCGAATACGCAGGGATGAAATTCGGTTTATTTTACTTAGGTTCATACATCAACCTGATCCTGTCTTCCCTACTCGTAGCAATTTTATATTTGGGCGGTTGGCATTTTCCCATTCCCGTCAGCTTGATAGGTGACTTTTTGGGAATGAGTGAAACCAACCCCATCTTACAAGTAATCACAGCTGCTTTAGGTATCACAATGACCGTACTTAAAGCGTATTTTCTCGTATTTCTGGCCATCCTGATTCGTTGGACAGTACCACGGGTACGGATTGACCAACTGCTAGATTTAGGATGGAAGTTCTTACTACCAGTTGGCTTGGTTAACCTGTTATTAACCGCAGCACTAAAACTAGCCTTTCCCGTCGCTTTCGGTGGTTAAAGAGATTTTAGATTTTAGATTTTAGATTTTGGATTGAATCTTAAATCTAAAATCCAAAATCCAAAATCCAAAATTGTTAGAGAAGAGACACAAAAAATGCTAAAGTTCCTCAAACAAGTTGGTGATTACGCCAAAGAAGCAGTACAATCAGCGCGTTATATCGGACAAGGGTTATCCGTCACCTTTGACCACATGCAACGCCGCCCTGTTACCGTACAATACCCTTATGAAAAACTGATTCCTGGTGAACGGTTTCGGGGTAGGATTCACTATGAATTTGACAAGTGTATTGCTTGTGAAGTGTGTGTGCGTGTTTGTCCCATTAACCTCCCTGTAGTTGACTGGGAAATGGACAAAGCCACTAAGAAGAAAAAACTCAAACACTACAGTATAGATTTCGGAGTTTGTATTTTCTGTGGTAACTGCGTGGAATACTGTCCCACAAACTGTTTATCCATGACAGAAGAATATGAACTTTCTACTTACGATCGCCACGAATTGAACTACGATAGCGTAGCATTAGGACGCTTGCCCTACAAGGTGACAGACGATCCAATGGTGACACCACTGCGCGAACTGGTTTATCTACCTAAAGGCGTACTTGAACCCCACGGAGTCCCCGCAGATGCTCCCCGTGCTGGTTCTCGTCCAGAAGACTTAGTTGAAAGTGGTAATGGGTAATGGGTAATAGGTAATGGGTAATAAATCGTTTTTTCCAATTACCAATTACCAATTACCAATTACCGATCAGCATTTATCAAAACATCAAGAGGATCGAAAAAAGTGAATTTAGCCGAAGGAGTACAATCTGTTTCATTTGGCATATTAGGTGTAATGATGATTGGCGCAGCACTAGGAGTAGTGTTGTTTTCCAACATCGTTTATTCCGCCTTTTTGCTGGGTGGTGTATTCATCAGCATGGCCGGACTTTACCTATTGCTAAATGGTGATTTTGTCGCAGCAGCACAAATTCTGATTTATGTGGGTGCGATCAACGTCTTGATTTTGTTTGCCATCATGTTGGTAAACAAACGTCAGGATTTTTACCCTTTACCCAGTGCTGGTTTACGGAAAATCATTACCGGTGTAGTTAGTCTGGGACTATTTGCCCTATTAAGTACAATGGTACTGGCAACACCTTGGGCTAATACCTCTACACCTGTAGTTGGTCAAAATTCCATAGTTTTAATTGGTGAACATTTCTTCACGGACTTTTTGCTTCCCTTTGAATTAGCTTCCGTATTGTTGCTAATGGCAATGGTAGGAGCAATCATTTTGGCACGTCGGGAATACTTACCAGATGAAGTTACCCCTTCCGAACTGCCACAAACCATCTTAACCTTGCCAGAACGCCCCAGAGAATTGGTATCTAGTGGCACTGATGACTAGGGTACTGGTGACTGGTGACTGGTGACTGGTGACTGGGAATATGAATTTACCCAATGCCCAATTACCAATTACCAATTACCAATTACCAATTACCAATCACCAATTACCAATTACCAATTACCAATTACCAAACTATGCAACTTCAATACTTCTTACTACTTGCAGCAGCTTTATTTTGCATCGGTATCTATGGTTTAATTACCAGCCGTAACGCCGTCCGTGTACTCATGTCAATTGAGTTACTGTTAAATGCTGTTAATCTAAATTTAATGGCATTTTCCAATTTTCTCGACTCAACATTAATTAAAGGTCAGGTTTTCACTGTTTTTGTGATTACTGTGGCAGCTGCGGAAGCGGCGGTAGGGTTAGCGATTGTACTGGCTATTTATCGTAACCGTGATACCGTTGACATGGAGCAGTTTAATCTCCTCAAGTGGTAACAGTACGTGCAATTAAAGCAGGTAATCATAGCTTACAAAGCGCGAGACTCCCAAAGTAAACGCTGGGCTGAACTCTGCGCTAAACAATTAGAAGACCGCCAATGTCAAGTTTTGGTTGGACCTAGTGGACCCAAAGACAACCCCTATCCAGTGTTTTTGGCATCCGCCAGCCAACCAATTGATTTAGCTTTAGTCCTTGGTGGTGATGGTACGGTTTTAACCAGTGCTAGACATTTAGCCCCGGCTGGTATCCCCATTTTGGGGGTAAATGTGGGTGGCCATTTGGGGTTTTTAACTGAGTCAATGGATGAGTTTCAAGAACCGGAACGAGTTTGGGATCGGTTATTTGAAGATCGCTATGCTCTCCAACGCCGAATGATGTTACAAGCGGCTATTTATGAGGGTCATCGGACAAATTTAGAACCAGTTACAGAACATTACCTCGCCTTAAATGAGTTTTGTATTAAACCCGCTTCTGCTGATAGGATGATCACCTCGATTCTGGAAATGGAAATTGATGGTGAGGTGGTTGATCAATATGTGGGTGATGGGTTAATTATTTCTACTCCTACAGGTTCTACAGGTTACACGGTTTCGGCTAATGGTCCAATTATGCACGATGGGATGGAGGCTATTACCATCACTCCTATTTGTCCGATGAGTCTTTCTAGTCGTCCCCTAGTTTTACCTCCTGGTTCTGTGGTCAGTGTTTGGCCGTTTGGGGATTATGATTTAACTACAAAATTATGGATGGATGGGGTGTTGGCTACTTCCATTTGGCCTAATCATCGTGTTGATGTGCGGATGGCTGACTGTCGTGCTAAATTTATCGTTTTGCGGGCTAATAATTCCTATTATCAAACTCTGCGAGAAAAGTTACTTTGGGCTGGTACTAGGGTTCGCTACACTAATCATGGTCAGCACAATTAAAAATAAGTATTCAGCCATCAGCTATCAGCCGTCGGCTTTTGAGGCTAAAAGTCAATTCACCTGAAAAAACTCAATACCAAGATCCCAGGTTTCTTGTAGAAGTCCGGGATCTATTACTATTTAGGGCTTTTGTTATTGACAAAAAAAATAAATTGTGTAATTACAAAATTTGTATTCTATTGCCAGATTTTAGTGATCAAAATGTTCATAATTAGATATTAAATCCTCTTAGAATTTTTCACAAATTTAAGTATTAACCTGGATGTAAATGTATTACAATCCTATCACTTCATCTTTTTCATCTGTACAGTTTACTGATTTTCCGGTCTTGGAAAGTGAAAAGTATATCCTGCGACTGGCTAAAACTGATGCAGAGTTAGAATCTATTTTTCGCTTACGGTTTCAGGTTTTTAATCAAGAGTTGGATTTGGGTTTTTCTAGTTCTAATTTTTCTCAAATGGATCGGGATAAGTTTGATTATTTTTGTGATCATTTATTGCTGATTTGTAAAAGGACTGGTGCAACTATTGGTACTTATAGAATGCAAACTTATACAATGGCTGCAAAAAATTTAGGTTTTGATGCTGCTGATATATTTAATCTTGCTCAAATTCCTGATTTTATATTGCAGTCTTCTGTAGAAATTGGTCGTGCTTGCATAGCTCAAGAATATCGCAATAGTTACACACTTTTATTACTTTGGCAAGGTTTAGCTAATTATTTAATTTATACTGGTAATCAATATTTTTTCGGTTGTGCATCTTTGTTAACTCAATGTCATAAACAAGCTGTTTGTGCTTATAATTATTTTCTCTATAATCATTGTTTACATTCTCATATTTTAGTGAATCCTCATCCAGAATATTCCATAGAAATTAATTCTAATTGTCCAGATATCTATAATGTAGAAATTCCGAAAATTTTACAAGCTTATTTGAGTATTGGTGCAAAAATTTGTAGTCTTCCTGCTATTGATAGACAGTTTAAAACTATTGATTTTTTAATTATCTCTAATATTGGGGATTGGGGATTGGGTATGGCTGATTTAGCGTAAGCATTCAGCCATCAGCAAGCCCTATGTATCTGATACCAATTTTATTTGAGGTTGCCCTATTCCGTAGGGGCAATTCATGAATTACCCCTACAATGTATAATTTGACAAAAATCTGATTATGGCAGTAAAATCTAAAATTGCCGGTTAATTGTTCATTGTTAATTGTCCATTATTTAATTTGGGTTACTCTCCGATAAGTTGCTTTGCGTCTAAACCTGTTAACTGTGTGACTTGTTCTATAGGCATTCCATTATTTAACAAATTAACTGCCACTTGTCTTAATTTATTTTCAGCTTGTTCAGCCCGTTGTTTTTCTTGTTCAGCAAGTTCTAAAGAAGTAGGAAATAACTCACCGATCTTATTTGCCCAGCGTAACCAAGTGGCATTGACACCGCGATAATTACCCTGCCAACGTACTAAACTTAAACCTAAAACTGTACTTACTAACTGATTTTTTTCATTAAAAGCAATCGGTTCATACACACCGGTATTAATGTGAAAACCTGCAAAATCATCTGGGTTAAAAGGATCAAACCAAAAATATTCAGAAACACGCATTTGATTTTGATAAATCAGTTTTTTCTCATTTTTATCATTTTTAGCTGTGCTTTCTGAAAGTAATTCAATTACTACATCTGGTGATTTTCCTTCTTCCCAAACTACCCAAGAAAGACGCTCTTTTTTGGGAACTCCTAAGACGGTAAAGAAGTCTGGACCACGAAAATCCTGATTTTTTAATTGCGCTAAACTGTAGTAGACAAACATATTGCCCCCTACATATCCATCAGTCCTTTGATCTAGCCAAGGCTGAATGGTATCAATTAAAATATCCAATTGTAATTTATGTCTTTGTGTCTCCATCGGAATACCGTCATCATAAGGAAGTTCTGCCTGGGTGGGTGGCATTTCCACAGTAGTTTCAGTCGCAAGAGTTTCTAACATATAGCAATCTGATATGATGACTCAGATCATTCACGTTTCCTGCTGTTTGTTGTTTTTATCCAACAAAAACTGCTGATCAAAAATAGGAAGTTTATCTTTGCTGTTTGTGGAAACGTGAGGAACAATCTTTGTATTCATATTAGCATTCTCTTGAAAGAAAGTTTGTGTGTAAATAATGATGCACTTTGCTTTCATTTTTGGCTGGCTGATCAATGCTTAAATTTTCAGTTCTGCTAACCCCAAATAACGGATACCTTCAGGAGAAATATCAAACCGATAAGGGAGAACTTCTAAACCTTGTTTAATTGCTTCCCGTAACAATTTACCATATACAGGATCTGTGCTATCTCCTGGGGCAAATTGTGTACAATCTCCGCGATTGATAAAATACAACATTACTGCCCGACTTTGGGGTAAAACTTCCATTAATTCCCGCAAATGTTTTTGTCCTCTGGTGGTTTCTGTGTCGGGAAACAGGGCTAAAGTTCCCTGCGACCAAGTTGTATTTTTTACTTCTAAATAAATGGGGCGTTGTCCTTCTTTTCCGGTCAGGTAAAAATCTACCCGGCTTTTTTTGTCTTTTCCATAAACAACTTCACCTTTAACTTGTGTATATTCACTTAATTCTGGGAAAAGATATTTCTCTAAAGCCTGTTTCACAACTCGATTAGGTAAAGCAGTATTGACACCGACCCAAGTTGGTGCTAAATCATCTACTTGAATCAATTCCAGTGTATAAGCTAATTTGCGGTTAGGATTATCACTTTTAGATAACTGTACAGGACTACCTACTTTGGAAACTCCTGTCATGGGTCCTGTATTTGGACAGTGTGCTGTTACAACCTCCCCGGAGTCCAGTTGAATATCAGCAAAAAAACGCTTGTAGCGTTTGAGTAAAATACCAGTGTATAATTTAGGGTACTGATACAGCCAGTTATTCATTCTGCTAGGTAAATTATAAATTTGAATTAATAGTAAATATACGATAAAAGAGGTTAGCAGGAGGAATGAGAGCTTTGAAAATATTGGGAAAATATTGGGAAAATATTGGGAAAATATTGGGAAAATATTTTTGTTCCCAGATGAGTAACTATATAATGGAGTAGGGAATAGGGAATAGGGAATAGGGAATAGGGAATAGGGAATAGGGAATAGGAAAGTGAGTAGCTAGAGTTCTTGTTAAATATTCCAACTTAATAAATTTTGTAGTCACATTTACAACAATTACTAAATAATTGCTTATAATAGATATTACATACCTCTCATGTAAAAAATGGGAGGAATTTAAAAATCCAGTTCGCATTCAGCTATTAGCGGTCAGCAGTCAGCTAAAACTACCTGGAAAATGGAGTTTTTGCTGGCTGAATAATTATAAAATGCAAGGAGAAAAATCCTATGCAACAAGTATCTTCTGTAACGGGGTTAGAATATGCTTTTCTGTTTACTCTGAGAAAGGTAAATTCTATTAATAATCAAGGTTTCCAGCCATTTTTTGAGAACTTACCTGTTGATCCTTATATTAAGGGCAAATATCGCTCTAGAAGGTTATCAAGAGTAATGGTTGCTGAGAATAAGTTGATTAAACTTTCTCATGGATATTTGTGCCAAAGTCGAGAATATAATCCTTTATTGGGTGATATCAAAAGAGAGTTCGCAGAATTAGAATATGGACTGATAGAACTGGAAATTTTTAAGAATTTGGTTCTAGCATTTATTGATTCTTGCAAACTCCATCCAGAAGCAGAAATTGGTATTCATCAAATCAGAACTACTTGTTCACCAGGTCATTTAGGAAATCCCGCCCCTGAAGGTATTCATCAAGATGGAACTGATTTTATTGGCATTTTTTCTGTTGGTAGGAACAATATTCAAGGTGGAGAAACACATTTATATACTGCTAAAAAAGAGAAACCAGTTTTTCACAAAATTCTCCAACCCGGAGAACTGCTTTTAGTTAATGATCATGAGTTCTTCCACTTTACTAGCCCGATTAAATCTGAAAATCCAGCACCGGGAACTAGGGATGTTTTCGTGTTGACTTCTCCTAGTTTAATTCAACCTTAAAAAGGGTAATACTCAGATCCCCGATCTCTTAAATAAGTCGGGGATATATCCACTTTATATTTGATGATAAGTATGTCGAAAAACCACATTTTCCGTAGGGGTTGAGCATTGCTAAACCCCTACAACACGACAACAATAAATTTTTGTGATATAATAAAATTTGTGATATAATATTGTTTTAAATAAATTTAAATCGAGTTCATAGAAAAAACTAAATTATGACTTCTGAATTTTACAATCGCGGCTTAGAAAAAGCGAAACAAAAAGACTATGCTGGTGCTATTGAAGATTTTAACCAAGCTATACAGCTAGATCCTTACTTTAGTACAGCTTACATAGAAAGGGGTTTAGCTTATTATAAATCAGGTGCGACTTTACAAGCAGTTTTTGATTATAATGAAGCTATTAAGCTGGATGGAGAAAATGCCAAAGCTTATTATTTTCGGGCGTTAGCAAAATTAACTTTAAAAAATCTTCCTGGTGCTTTAGAAGATGTAGAAAAAGCGATTCAGTTTAAATTTAATGATGCTGGTGCTTATGATTTACGGGGGATAGTACAGCGCAAACAAGGAAATATTCCAGAGGCGATCGCTAATTTTAAAAAAGCAGCAGAATTATATTTAGCACAAAAAGATAAAGAAAATGCGTGTCTTTGTTTAGAGAAGATTAAACAACTACAACCAAAAGCAGAACCAAAACTAAATCAAGAAATCAATAAACCAGCAGCAATTCCCACACCAATTATATCTACTCAATATTATTTCACACAATTATTAGAAAAGGCAGAAAAGGGAGATACAAAATCGGCAATTTCTGATTTAAATTGGATATTAAAAGCTGATGCTCAAGATGCCCAAGCTTATTGCTGTCGTGGGGTGGTACTTTGTAAAATGGGTCAATATCGAGAGGCGATCGCAGATTTTAATCAAGCAATAAATTTAAATTTTCAAGATGCTATTGTTTATCGGAATCGGGGAAAAGCTCGTTCTCAAATAGGAGATTATCAAGGGGCTTTGGCTGATATCAATCAAGCCTTGAAAATACAACCCCAAGACAATTTAGTATATATTGCTAGAGGTAATGTCTATCAATCAATGGGCAATTATTTAGCAGCAATTCAAGATTATTCTCAAGCAATACAAATGAATCCTGAGCATCCATTAGCTTACTATAATCGTGGTATTGCCTACACTTGTTTAGAAGAAATGCCCAATGCTGTGGAAGATTATCAAAAAGCAGCTAGTATCTATTGTGAACAAGAAGACTGGGAGAATTATCAACTAGTTTTAAATAGTCTGCAAAAAATTCAATCATCTATCCCAGCAACCAACAAAGCCACCTATAATTTATTACGTCAAAGACTATTACGTATGGTTGGAGGACATTGGGAAATAGCCGCAAGATTAATTGAGCAAAAGCAAGATTTTTATCCAGGTATGTCGGAGGAGTGGTATTTACAAACAGTAATTGATGATTTGGAAAGAGATAGACGATAACAATTGATAATGGACAATTGACAATTGACAATTACATCTTTTTCTCATTAAAAGGAAAGGTTTTAAACTTGGCATCAAACAATTATCAATTATCAATTATCAATTATCAATTATCAATTACCCAGTTGCTACATTATTGTGAAAAACGCCAAATCTTAATTTTATTATCCTCTCCACTGCTAACTAAAGTTTTGCCATCAGCACTAAAAACCAAGGATGTGACGGTGTTAGTATGTCCAGTAATAGAGGAAATTTCCTCACCTGTAGCCACATTCCATAGTTTAATATTAGGTTTAATAGTTGGATGACATTCTATACAATCTCGATTACCACTAACAAGAGTTTTACCATCTGGACTAAAAGCTAAAGATGTGACATTATGATCTTGTTTAGTTATAGTGCGAATTTCCGTTTTTGTATTGATATTCCACAGTTTAATTGTGCGATCGCGACTAGCACTAGCGAGAATTTTACCATCTGGACTAAAAGCTAAAGATGTCACAGTTTGGGAATTAGGAGTTAATGAATAAATTGATTTTTCTGGTGATTTTTCTGGTGATTTTTCTTGGGTGATATTCCACAGTTTAATACTTTTATCAAAACTACCACTTGCTAAAGTAAAACCATCAGGACTAATAGCCAGAGAACGTACCCAATAAGTATGATCTTTGAGAGTAAGAATTAGCTTTCCTGTTGCTAAATTCCAAACTTTAATAGTTGTGTCATCACTAGCACTAACCAAAGTTTTCCCATCCTTACTAATAGCCAAAGCATGAACTGAATCAGTATGACTAATTAAGGTATGAATTAACTGACCTGTTGCTAAATTCCAAACTTTAATTGTTTTGTCATCACTACCACTGACCAAAATTTTACCATCAGGACTAATAGCCACGACATTGATTTTTTGTGTATGTCCTTGCAGTGAATAAATCTCTTGATCTGTGGTAATATTCCATAGTTTAATAATGCGATTACCAGCACTAGCAATAGTTTTAGCATCTGAAGTAATAGCTACAGAGGAAATTGATTCATTTGGTTCTGTGATAGTTTTCAATAAAGAAATTTTTTCTAAAGACTCCTGTGGTGGTTGTTGAACAATAGTATCACTCTTAGTTTGACTTTTCCTATTTTGCAGGGGACTCCAGCGAGAAAAAATAGTTGTTTGTAGTTGGTGAAAGTGTCTATAACCAAATTCTCCCAAACCTAAAAATACTATTGTTCCTACTATTAAAATTGAATTTCTCAGCAAAATATATTTTTGAGGATAAACATTAGCTTTCTTTGCTGGTGCTGATAATAAAGAATTACTAGCTGGTGCTAGTAGATGTGTGTACTGTTTACTTAAATCTCTAATCACTTCATCAGCAGATTGATAGCGATTCCGAATATCTATTTGTAGTAACTTATCAATAATTATTGCTAACTCATAACTGAGAGGAGAATGCAAATAAGATTGCCAATTATTTAACCAACTATATCCATGTTCCATCCATAACTGAAAAGGAGAAATTCCCGTTAATAAATGAAAGCAGGTAGCACCCAAACTAAATAAATCACTAGCAGGGTACGCTTTACCATCTCTGATTTGTTCAATGGCAGAATAACCATGTGAACCTATAGAAGTTCCATGTTTTTTCTGCACTTTAGCTGTTAATTGTTTAGAAGAACCAAAATCAATGAGAGTTAATCTTCCGTCACTTTTGCGGCGGATAATATTTTCCGGTTTGATATCTCGGTGAATAACTCCACGACTGTGAATAAATTTGAGAATAGGCAACAAATCTAACAAAATAGATTGAATATCCCAATCTTTGTAGTTTTTCCGTAATTGCAACTCCTGTAATAAATTTTGTCCATCAATAAACTGTTGTACCAAATACAGACAGTTATCTTGTTCAAAATAAGCTAAGAGAGTGGGAATTTGTGGATGTTCTCCCAGTTCTCTCAGTCGTTTTGCTTCTTCACAAAACAACTCCATTGCTTTTTTTTGTGACCAAGTTCCTTGGAATTTTGGTGCTAACTGTTTAACGACACAACAATCATTTAATTTATCTGTATCTTCTGATAAATAGGTTCTACCAAAACCTCCTTCATCGGAAAGTACCCGAATCACACGGAAACGATTTCTTAAAAGTGGTACTAAGGGAGTATTGCAACTTTGACAAAACTCTTTTCCTTCTGGATTTTGAGGATTTTTGCAATCAGGATTTAAGCAGCATATCATGATCAAAGAAGAGTGACTGCATGATAAATAATGCTAAGTTATTTCCGCATTTTCCCTTGATTTCATGGCTTCTTGCTGACTGAAATGGTAGATCAACCTGGTGAGGGATTGAGGAATTACTTATTATATTCCAAGTTTTTAAAATGTCTTCTGTTTTCCTGAAGATGGGAAAACCACAAGAGCCATTATTTATATCTTTTGATCATACCGCAAGCTCAATCAAAAATCATGTCAAATTGCCATGACAATCTTTGATTTATATGTTATTGATTTCTGAGACCAATACTACTAAATGCAGTAATCACTCACCAATTACCCATTACCCATTACCCATTACCCATTACCTATTACCAATTTTAATGTGTTTGTAATGCTTTAAACCATTTATTTAGAACTGTATTGATAGTTTGTTTAATTTGATGCTTACGATTCCATTTTTGGAAAGCAGCTTCATAGTCTTCACCTTTGCTTTGAAAGGTGTTCCAAATATCAAGTACAATGGTGAGTCCAGAGAATAGTAAAATGTATAGTGACCAAGAAAGACCAGCACCACCAACCAAATCTACAAGTATGAAAAAACTATTAACAATTGCATAATTACCCAGACGTTTTTTAAATTTACCTTGGCGGTAAAGATCAAAAGCTTTGCGTTGTTGTACTTCGCTTTGTTGGACTATCCAATCACATTCCGCTTGTTTAACTGCTTCTGGTGAAATTTGTAACTCGGCAGCAATTTCGATAATTTGCTGATATGAAAATTCTTGATCACGATCATCGGTTTGACGAGCGATCGCTAATTGTAGAATTTGCTGCACCTGTTCTTGACTGTAGGAACGGGGGTTGTTAGATTCAAATACGGTCATAATTTTTGCTCTGATAAGAATTTTCATAATTTGCACTACTTCTACAGTAGCAAATCTAGATGGTAGATGGTAATTGGTGACTGGTGACTGGTGACTGGTGATAGGGTTATTAACTTCCCCTACCGCCCTATCACCTCATCTTCCCACCCAGCGACAACAGAAGTAGTCATTTGAGGGCAACTTTGGGGCTAAAAGCTGCAAAGATGTAGATTTACCCAGGAATTTAAGGTAATATTAAAAGGTAATATTAAATATTATTGCCAAGTTACCTGATGCTATGTTTGATATATTGCCCTTTAGATTTGAATTAGATAAAATTGCGATCGCTGGAGCTTGTTTATGGTCTTTAGCTTTATATTTAGCTTTAGCATCCACCAGAGAATGGGTAATAGATCAATTAAATCGCTGGTTTAATTTTGCCGAAAGATTCCTTTACACCAGTGAAACAGAATTTGAAAAAACCCGCAAGGCCAGAGAATCACAAAATGCTTTTTACGCTTCACTTTTTAGCATTGTACCTTTTTTCATCTTTGGTGCATTATCTAACTGGGGTTTAGAAATCAGTTTAGGTGAGAGTTGGGGAATTAGCACAGGTATACTGTCCTGTATGGGTGCGGGTATTTATGAACTAGGGCGTAGAGATGGGGAAAATTCTGATTAGATGGGTGTAAATTGAGTAAAATGTGGGGACGATAAAACACATACTAGAGATGTTACATTGAAAAATGTGTTAAATTGATAGAAATATAATAGGCTATTCGGCAAAAAATAAATCAATCTCAAAGTTAAATCAGGTGGGAAAAACCCACCCTATAAAACATAACTCAAAACATAAATTAAGCCGTCCGAAAACGGGCTAATTCTTTTCCTGTTTTAGCATCATGGGCGTGAACAGTACACACCAAACATGAATCAAAAGAACGCGCTACATGACCCACTTCTACAGGATCATTAGGATCAGCAATAGGTGTACCTATTAACGCTTCTTCCACAGGTCCACGTTTTCCAGCACCGTCACGGGGTCCAATATTCCAAGTTCCGGGGGCGATAACTTGGTATTGTTTAATCTTACCTTCTTCTATTTCCACCCAGTGACACAAAGCGCCTCTCGCTGCTTCCGTTGCACCCCAACCTTTACCGTCTTTTTCTTGGGGTTTAATATACCAGGGTTCGTTTAATTTAAACTCCTTCAAACAACGTTCCGCTTGCCGATATAATTTGACTAATTCGTGAACTCTCGCTAGTTGTCTGAGGTGAACATTTGCACCGCCCATTTTTTTGAAGACATCAAGAATAAATGGGTCATAATGTTGCCATGACTCTCCATGTTTTCCACCTGCAACTAATTGACGTGCTAAAGGTCCAGCTTCTAATCTTCCTAAGTCTTGGTGTAGGACTGCACTTGCCCAAGAATATGCACCGCTAAAATCTTTTTGGTTGTTGATAGTTGGGGACGTTTTGCGATCGCTCGGATGCCAATCTTGAGTACCTTCATTATACCAAGAATGGGTTAAATTTTCCCGTGCAAAAGCCTGATCCATCAATCTATGAGTATCTTTACAACCATCGTAAACACCGCTTTTCATAATTACCGCAGCGTTACGTCCTTCAATGGTGGGTTTATTATATCTATCCTCATGGGGTAAATATCCCCAAGTGACATATTTACCCACACCTACACCATATCTATCTAACCCGATATCTAGACCCATACGCCAGTATAAACCTAAGTCAGATTCTCGGTGTTTGATATCTTCATTTAACCATTTTTGGAAATCCTCATAAGATTGAATTTCCTCATATCTTTCTAAAGAACATCCTAACCAAACTGGTTCTAACCAATTAGTGCGGAAATATTCTAAAATCCCCCAAGCGCGGGTAATATCAGTCAAAGTGGGGGCGCACATTACACCACCAGGAACCATATAACTGCTATGGGAACTGGTGATATACTGAAAATGTTACTAAAGAACTTATTTTTTCAGGTAATTTTGCTCAGTTATAACATTTTATTTTCACTATTTCCGCTTTTATAAATAAGTGAATATTTAGGGAATAATTCAGTAAAATCAGGGAAATTGCGTAGGCGCAGCCCGCCGCAGGCATCGCCAAAAGTTAATATCGGAAACCTATCCCCCATCTCTACATGAGGATGCAAATACAGACTCCGGGGACTGGTTCGCAGATATGTTTGCAGATTTTGTATAGATTAGACTTCTCCAGAAAAGAAATTATGGCTTATTTATGGGGGCAGGTCGAAGCATTTGGGATATCTAGATGTCTGATTTTTCCGTCAAATTATCGCCCAAATGCTTCGCCCCTACAATATATTAAAAATCAATACATTCTATTTTGGAGAGGTCTATTTTGAACCGCAGAACACTACAGACGGTAGGTATAGGGAATGGCGAAAATAAAAGCAACGGAATTACAGTATCAAGCAGTTTTTGAACAGAAGTTAATTGAAGCTAATAGTAATTTAAAAAGGGAGAGAGTTAAAGTTAGTATTAAACAAACTGGAAATTCTCTCCAATTACGCGCTACGTTACCTTTAAAACCAGGAGATAGTAGTGTAGGTAAACAGAAAAAACAGTATGATTTATCTCTGGGAATACCCGCAAATTTAGAGGGTTTAAAAACTGCAATTGAGGAAAGTTACGAGTTAGGTAAATTAATTGCTCGTCATACTTTTCAATGGAATGAGAAGTATTTAGGAATTAAATCGAGAGAGAAACAAGAACTTAAAACCATTGGGGAATTATTAGATACCTTTGATGAAAAATATTATCAAACCCGTCAAAAAACTATCACCAGTGAAAATACTTTTGCTAACTATATATCTGTGATTAAAAGAAACTTTGATTTAACAATTTTAGCTACTAAGGAAAATTTTGAGGAAGTGATTAATTCAGTTAATGGTAATAAAAAAAATGAATTAATTGCGGTAACTTCGGTTTTGATCAAAACCTTTAATTTAGGATTTCAATTGGATGTAAAACGAGATCACGTTATTCCTAATTATCGAGAAATACCGGATGATGAAAAAATTATCTCTAGTTTTTACCTCTTTGAAAAATTCGCCCTCAACCGCAAAAATACAAATATTAGTGATGAAATAGACACATGGGAAATGTGGCGTTGGGTATATGGAATGTTGGCAACCTATGGATTAAGGCCAAGGGAATTATTTGTAGAAACGGATATTAATTGGTGGATGTCCCCCCAAAATATAGATCATACTTGGAAGGTGAATAAAAATACCAAAACTGGATATAGAGAAGTTATTCCTTTTGTACCTGAATGGGTAGAATTATTTGATTTAAAAAATCCTAAACCGTTAAATATTTTAGCAAGAAAACTTGAAAAAATTGCTTCTGTACAAAATATTAATTGGATGAGAAGAGATATATCCAGATGGTTTAGAAAAGTGGGAATTGAGTTTCAACCTTATGATTTACGCCATGCTTGTGCAATTAGAGCGCATCTTCAGGGAATAGCAATTAAAGCAGCAGCAGATAATTTAGGTCATACTGTTGATGAACATACTAAGACTTATCAAAGATGGTTTGGGATTGAAAACCGGAAAAAAGCTTTTGGTGAGGTAATTAGTCAAAGGTCGTTAATTGAGTTGCAGAAGAATGAGATTTTGGCGTTAAGGATGGAGAATGAAAGGTTGAGGTTGGAGGTGGAAAGGTGGAAATTGTTGGGAGGTAAGAATTTATAGGGGTGGGAACATTTATACGAAAAAATCCCATATAATCCTGCTGTTAAGGGTAATTATAGTGAAAAATTCTGTATAATATCTGAATAAGGATATAATAAATAAGTTTTCCATATAATACGAAAATAGGTGCTTGTAATGCTTGATATATAGGGATTAAGATTAGTGAGCTAGATGGTTAAATGACTGTTAAAATACCCTGTATTGCGTATATATTTATTAGCTATAAATGAGGTGTATAAGCATGGACATAGATAGACGAATTTTCCTGGATGGAGAGAAATTGCTGCTTAGTAAAGCAAGTAATGCTGTTTTCAAGATTAGCGATTACGGATTAAAGTCGCTTCCGTATGATCAATTGATGTCAGTCATGGGTTTTAATGGTAAAGAAGCTATCGGTGGCAAATTGCATTTAACAAACTATCGCTTGATCTTCAAATCTCACCCTTTAAATCGGGTTACAGGTAAATTCAGTATTTTTTTACCTACGATTAATAGTGTGCTTGATACATCTCAATTTCTAACAAAGAAAATTGAAGTATCTACGCATACGCAAAATTTTGAGTTTATTTTATGGGGTATTCCATCCTTTATTCAGGCTATTAACTCTGCATCAAATAGTTTGACTGAAACGCAAAAGACTGATATTAAGAATTACGTAAAAAAGGATTATGAGAAAGTGGGTGATGGCTTGAAAATTTCTAAAGTCATGGATAAAATTGCATTAAAGATGCCAGATACAGTAAATCAAGTTCTTGAAATTGCTCAAGATCCTATCAGCCTCACAGGAATATTGAACGTCCTTGAACTGTTGGAAATGATTATGAAAGATGGTGAATAGCAGTTTGTTTCCTTGCCATTTTGTAGTAAATGGGTAGCAAAATTGTGGGTAAACCTATGATAATGTACCTTTTTTGAATACGAGTTTGATGAACCGCTTGTTTTAACACTTTGCTTACTAGATAATTGTATGAAAAAATGTTATATGTAAAATTTGTATATAATTTAAGTTGTATTGAGACAATAATCTGGAAAAATTATGAATCGTACGGCAGTCGAAAGAGCATCTGCGTTTGAAAAATTAGTAGCTGATTTGTTAATTGCCTTGGGTTTTGAGAATGTGACATTGCAATCCACTATAGCAAGCCCGGATAGGTGTGTGGATATTCAAGCTTATAATATCACAAAATCACCAACTGGCGAAAAGGTTTCTGAATTGTGGCTTGTAGAAACTAAATACTACGTTAACAATCAAATTGATTCCCGTACAATCGCACAACTATCAGGTATTCTTAATATTGAAAAAAGAGCTAAGGCTCTCCTTGTTACTTCAAGTAATTTGACTTCTTCTGCTTGGAATTACGTGCATAAGTTAAATGCCTCAGTTGAAAAAAGACTTGAAGTATGGGACAGAGATAAGCTACTAACTCTATTGGCAAAATTTCCACAACTAGAAGAAAAATATAAACAAATTACTTCCAGCTTTCCGTTAAGCCTATCCACAGCTAAAAACGAAATATCCTCCTCACTAATACAAAGGCTATCAATCTGTCCTTTAGGGAAAGAAGGGTGGAAAGATTTTGAAGATATTTGCACACAGATTTTAACTGAAGTATTTGTTCCTCCTCTCAAGCCACCAAAACAACAACCTCGTACTCTCAATGGTCTTGAAAGGCGTGATGCACTTTTCTCACTTAGGGATGCAGACATAGATACTGGATGGGCAAAGATTTGTAGAGATTTTGATTCTAGATTTTTACTGTGTGAATTTAAAAACTATACCAATCCTTGTACTAAAGATGAAGTAAACCAAACTCGGAATTACTTAAAACAAACTATTGGAAGATTTGGTATAATTTTTAGTAGGAAAGGCGCAGATTGTGGTGCTTATAGAATGCGAAATAGTATATATTCTGAGGAAAAAAAGATCATTTTACTTTTTGATGACAACCATCTGATTGAACTACTTAAACTCAAGGCCGCTAATCAAAATCCTATCGATCTTATCCGTGATGCCATAGATGATTTCTACATCTCTCATGAGTGAGATATCAGCTACCAGCCACATAACAACGCCACTTCACCAGATAGTGCGATCGCTCAACTTCTTTTTTGTGCTTCCTTAACTATTATTAAATGAGATGTTTACAGATAGGGAAGCGATCGCTCAATATCCAAACAATATATTAATAAAAATATGCGTGAAAACATTGACACTCAAAAGTTAGAACGTCTGATGCAAGTCTTAGGTAGAGAAGCCCAGGGTTCAGGCTGCATCTACTTTACAGGAGGAGCTAGTGCGCTACTAATTGGATGGCGTAACTCCACAGTTGATGTTGATCTTCGTCTAGATCCTGAACCACCAGGCATTTTTCAAGCTATTGCCAAACTCAAACAAGAATTAAACATTAATATCGAATTAGCATCTCCCCAGGATTTCTTACCACCTCTTCCTGGATGGCGTGATAGAAGTGTATTCATTGGCAAACGAGGTCAAATTTCGTTTTATCACTATGATTTTACCGCCCAAGCTCTTGCTAAACTATCCAGGGGATTTGACCGTGATATTAAAGATATTGAAGCCATGTATAAACAGAAATTATTCTCTTTGAATGATGTACGGAATTGCTTTGAAGCGATCGCACCTGAACTAATCAGATTTCCCTCTCTAAACCCTGATATCCTTAGAAGTAGAATTGAGAAATTTATTGAACGTTGTGAAAATAACCTGGAGGAAAATCAATCATGAATCTTAATGAATTACCAGGTGCAGAAACAATATTACCTGGACTGAATGATCTTCACAATGGTGAATCTAATACAATTGGAGCATTATTAATTGCAATTGCCTCAACACGGTTATCTGAAGCAGGTTTAGATATCCCTAAAGATCACCTAGCACCAGAACCAGAGTTAACTTTATATGCTAATCTCCAAGATAAACAAGAGGATGCTTACAGTTACTATAATGCTTTGCTTAATCAACTAAATAGCTTTTGCAATGCTCTTGAATTAAGTTATAAATATCAGCCGTCTAAATTTACTGTTTAACATCTTTGAGAAAAGCGATCGCTCAATCTTTATTTTCTAGTGCTTCGTTAACTACTAAGTCGTAGGGCGACCAAATTGGATACTCTGAGGCAGAAAAGATTACTTGTAATTCAGCATTTGGGATTTGTTTTGCTAGGAGTTTCAAGAGTGATAATTTATCTGACTGACTCAGATTATTGACTAGAGGAATTAACTCAGCGAGTGACATATTTTAAATTTTTAGATATACAATAATACATTGATTATAAGCGATCTGTGAGGTAAAAATTAGAATTACTCCTCTCTACAAAGCTATAATGTGATTGAAGTCAAAAAACCATAACCTGAAATGTCAACCATTGAACAAATTGAAGCAGCTATTCTGACGCTTCCACCAGAACAGTTTCAGCGACTCCGGCAATGGATATTAGACATAGACTACCAACATTGGGACGAGCAGCTAGAACAAGACATCGCAGACGGCAAACTGGAGGCTTTAGCAGAAGAAGCGATCGCTCAATTTCCTTTTTTGTGATTCCTTAACTGTGATTAACTGCGATCTCATGAGTAAGCGATCGCCAATTCTGTGGGGTGCGTTAATGAAATGTAATGCACCTGATAAATTCACCATTAAACATCTTTAATAAGTGGGGTCAGTCAAATAGCTACCATCTCAATAGCGTTTCAATGCTATAATTGGTAATAATATAGAAAAGTTCTTGAAATGTAAAATCTTATATGACTACTCTCCTAGAAGTTGAATCAGCAATCAAGCAATTGCCAGAGAGTGAAGTTCGTGATCTGGTAAAGTGGCTTCAAGAATATATTGATGAGATGTGGGATCAGCAAATTGAGGCAGATTTATCATCAGGGAAATTAGATCGCCTTATTGCTCAGGCAGAAAAAGATATTGCAGCCAACAACGTGAGGGATCTTGATGAAATCCTTTGCAACGAGTGAGTTTTGGAAAACTTATGCTAATTTGTCACCTGAGATGCAAGAGCAAGCGCGGAAGGCTTATCAGCTTTGGCAGGAAAACTCACTTCATCCCTCTTTGCACTTCAAAAAAGTCGGTAAAAATCTTTGGTCTGCCCGTGTCACTGGTGGATATAGAGCCTTAGCCTTAAAAAAGGGTGACGATTATTATTGGATTTGGATCGGTAATCACGATGAATATGAAAGTCTTTTAAATTAGCCCGTTGTGGTAAGCCAGTTTGCCAATTCTATAGGGTGCGTTAATGAAATGTAAAGCACCTTTTTCTGTGGCATGATGAGTTCGATAATCTACAATCTACCTTCCGTGCCAACGAACAATTCTGAAATACAGAACCAAGCAAGAAACATCTTGGATGCAATTGCGTTTACTCCCTTTGAGCAATGCCAACCCTTGAGCCAGGATTTTAGCGATATTCCTGATCGTCCGGGTATTTACGCAGTTAGGCATAGATATCAAGGATTGCTTTACATTGGTAAAACCAAAAGCTTACGAGGTCGTTTTAAAGGTGGACACAAGGCTTTTTTGTGGGCTTGGCTCGATCAATATAAAAGTGAAGATGTAAGAATTGCGGTGCAGATAATACCTTACTCGAAAAACCCTGCGTTATTATTAGAACTAGAGGCGATAATTTTGAGAGCGACTGAGCCACCATATAACGTTAAAATCCATATCGAGTCCTAACCCATGCAAGTGAAACCTTCGGAGCAAATTTCGTCCGATGATGCAGAGATTATTTTAAAACACTTACCAGACTGGATTCAAGATGCCCTGATTTCTCGTGCTAATGAAATTGATTATCCCGTTGAAGCAATTATTGAGATGGCGTTCACGTAGTGTCTCTGAAAGAGAATCGCCAGCTTTCTAGACACAGAAGCATTAAGTTTTGCCGACTGTAAGCCAGGGCGAGGTCAATAAGTCTAATAAACATCTTTGCAAAAAGCGATCGCTCTACTTCCTTTTCTTGTACTTCCTTAACTATTATTAAATGCGATACCTACAGGGAGGGAAGCGATCGCTAATCCTGTAGGGTGCGTTAATGAAATGTAATACACCTTATCTGAATCTGATTGGTTTTGTAAAAAAAATTCTCGCTAAACTATAATCAGAGAAACAGCAAAATCAGATTATGAACTTAGATACAATTCAACAAGATATTGCCTCTCTTCCTCCCGATGCACAACAAATCATAGTCGAACTTGTAGAAGTCCTAAAAAAACCCTATCTTCTGAGTCAACACAAATCTTCAGAAAATTCCTTGCAAGACTGGTCAGACTTTATCGGTTGTATAGAAGCTGAAACTGACCTCTCTAAAAACTATAAAAACTACTTAGATAGTGAACTTAATCAAAAATATGATCATAGTTGATACAGGCTTTTGGTTAGCTCTTGCTAATAAACAAGATGTAGTTTATATAGCCGCCAAAAAACGATTTCAAGATTTAGCTAATCAGCAATTTATTACAACCTGGTGTGTCGTTACAGAAACTTGCTATTTGTTACAAAAAAGAGTAGGAGTAGATGCTCCAAAAATATTTATTAATATTTATTAATATTTATTAATATTTATTAATAGTTATTAATATTTATTAATAAAATTTCCACAGGAATCTCAAACTTTAAACCTGGACATACACTTTATCACCTTTAACTTGCACTTGATAACTTTGTAGAGAAATATCCGGTACTGTTAAACATTTGCCTGTATTTAAATCGTATTCAAATTGATGGGATGCACAGGTGATAATACCATTTTTAACTTTACCTTTATCCAAGGGAAAACCTAAATGAGAACAGGCATTACCATAACAGTGTACCTTATTATCTTGTTTGTATAAAATCAAGTTATGATTTTCAATTCTAACTCCTAATATTTGATTTTCAGGAAGTTCATTAACATTCGTAACTCTTACCCAATAGGAATTTGTGGGAATAGTAGCAATTGTAGAATTAGGAGTATTATTAACAGCTACAATTTTGGTAATTTCTGGACAATGGTTTTTAATAGTTTGTTCTACTAACTGAGTTAAAGTCAAAGTAGAACTGGCACAATTACTACAACTACCAATTAACTTAACTTCAACTGTATCCGGTGGTTTAATAGCAACTAATTCCACATCCCCATTATGGCTTTGTAAACTAGGGCGAATTTCCGCTAATGCTGTTTTTATCCGTTCTGATAATGGCAGTTTTACCAAATTGTGATACAATAAAACCGCATAAACAATATCATCATTTACCGCATTGCTTAAAGCGGCTAAATTATCCTTTTTCAAACTTTTAATCAAGTTCGTTAAAGCTGCTTTATGTAAAGCTTCAACTGCACTTTTTAAACCAACGGCCACACATCTTTGACTTTCATCCCAATCAGAAATAATTGCTTCAAATCTTTGAATATCTGCTATTAATTCATTTAAATTATCCATAAAAATCTGCATTTATATGCGTTTGTCTGCGTTCAATCATAAAACAATCCCCCAGATAAATCTGTAGGGATTGATAAGTTTTATAATTGTAACTGCATCATTTCATGCGAAAATCTTTCAGTAGAAAAGGCATCATGACACCTGTAACTAAACTAGTTACAGTAATAGGAATACAAACGGGAATTGATAGCTGTGCTAATAAAATTAATAATAGTGTACCAATACCACTAGCGATTATTGTTTGACGCAGAAAATATAGTGGATCACGAAATAATTTACCCTTGAGAAATAATCTCAAAGAAAACCAGCCTAATTCTAACATATATCCTCCTATTAGTTACCTATTAGTTACCTATTAGTTACCTATTAGTTACCTATTAGTTGCCTAACAAATTTAAAATTAATAACCCTAAAATGAGGGTGGGAATTACGCCAGCAGGGGCAAATAAACTACCAATGGTGGCTGAAAATTTGTAGCCTAAATCTTTACCGGCTAATATCATACCTCCAATTGCACCACCTACCATTGATAAAATTACGGCAATGGCTAACCAAGCTAATGCAGTGGTAAAATTGAGGTTAGTATTTAAACTATAAAGAAAATCTCTAAATTCTGGGTTGGTGATAAAATCAAACATTGTTTTTTCTCCTATTTGTTGACAAGTTAATAGTCATTTTTCAGGATTCATCAGATTCATCAGTTTGTTTGATTTGATATTGAAGCCTGATTAATGAAACCTGATTAATTAAACCTGATGAAAATACTTGCTTTTCTCCATTTTTGATGCAAGTAAATATTCTGAATCCTGACTCCTTTACGGGTGTTCGCAAAGCGTGCTGGAAGCATCAGCATTCGGGCAATCAGGTATCAATTTTTGTCCAAGGGTATTTTCCGAATGCTTGTCCCCTAATGATTCCTAATATTTAATTTAAGGAAACTGCTAGTATTTCTGCTTCCAAATCTTGGATTGCTTGGGCTACTATTTCCGCTTTCTCAATTTCTTGATGTGCTGTAAATATTTGCCAAGCTTCTTGATAGTATAATTTGGCTTGTAGCAGGTTTTCAGGATTCCCTAATTCTGGTTTTTCAGGATCGTCGGGTAAGTTAAAAAATACGTTAGCCTTGTTAGAAATTGTGTTAGCATATTCCAAGGGTGTATCTCTAGAATTACGCACTTTTAAAGCTTCATCGTAAGCTGCAACAGCCCGCAAATTATTGTCAATGGGATGGGAACTAATTAAATATTGCAAAGCATTACCTAAATTATTTTGCAACATGGCATATTCCCTGGGATGATCAATTATGTTAATATGCTCAAGTGCTACTTCAAAAGATTGTACTGCTAACCCTTGACGTAAATATTCCCGTTCAGATGCCATGGGCATTGAAAGATAGGCGATCGCAATATTATTATATAAAATCGCATATTCTTGGGGGTATTCTTGCCAAGTAAACACCCGCAAAGCCTCATGATAAGCTTGGATACTATCAGTTATCCGCGCTAAATTATAGGGAACTAAAGACTGTAAAACTAAACCCAAATTCATCTGCGCTTCTGCTACTTCTTCTGGTGTAGCAAACTGCTGTAAAATAGGTAAAGCTTCTTCGTAACTATCCTTAGCTTGTACTAATAATTGGGGATTAGAATCGGGTATTATTTGTAAAGTACCCGCCATTCCCACTTTTGCCCGTGCTTTCAGTAAAGGATAATCTTCACCACACATTTGATAAGCACGATAAAACAATCCTAACCCACTGCGTAAATCTTGGGAATTTTTCGGTTTTTTGAGAAAACCCTGCGCCATTTCTATCAGCATTTGGATTTTTTCCTCTGCTGTTGCTGACTCATCAGAAATGGCCGCCATAGCCGCTTTTACGGCAGAATCTGTAACACTAGAAGTCATAAATTGGCCATAGTAATTGAGTCATCAACTAAGCCGATTTACGCAGTTTTTGATTAAGTATTTTTTTACAGATTCCCCTTTTAATAGCTATCGGCTATCAGTTATCAACTATCAGCAGTCAGATTTTTAAAAGTTATTCTGACTCCTGACTCCTGCAAGGTTTTACCAGTGCTAAACCCCTACTAAATCATGAAAATAAAGTGTTTGTACCTATCCTTTGTTAAGATTCAAGGAAAGGGTAATAACATTAATATTTTTCACTATAAAAGATTCATTTAAGAAAAATCTAGCGTAAAATTACTAATGTTAATTTTTGTAGAGATAAATTGATCACTTGAGCAGAAATTTCTGTATCATCAATCAATCAAAATCCAGTAAATCAACAAATCCTGTCAATTCTGATTCAGACAGAAATTCCATGTTAAAATAACAATAATAATCAATCAGCGAGACTCTACAAAAATCCTCAGTAGTAGAAATTCAAAAATTGATAATGTTGCTAAAATTCCTGCGTATCTCCCCATCAACACTGACGGAATAATCCCGTGAAATAATCCCGTGTATCTCTCCACATCTACAATAGAAAAATCATAGCCAATGACAAATGTACTCTGGCTGCAAGGTGGTGCTTGTTCAGGTAACACCATGTCATTTCTCAATGCCGAAGAACCTACAGCTTGTGATTTAATAGCAGACTTTGGCATTAAAATTCTTTGGCATCCTTCCCTGGGTTTAGAACTCGGTGCAAACTTACAAACCTTGCTTTGGGAATGTGTCTTAGGTAAAACTCCTCTGGATATTTTAGTATTTGAAGGTAGCGTAGTTAACGCCCCCAATGGTACAGGAGAATGGAACCGTTTTGCAGATCGCCCCATGAAAGAATGGTTAAACGACTTAGCCCAAGCTGCTAACTTTGTTGTAGCCATTGGCGACTGTGCCACTTGGGGCGGTATTCCTGCAATGTCACCCAACCCCAGCGAATCTGAGGGTTTACAATTTCTGAAACGGGACAAAGGTGGTTTTTTAGGTAAAGATTTTGTCAGCAAAGCCGGTTTACCTGTAATAAATATACCCGGATGTCCCGCCCATCCTGACTGGATAACCCAGATATTAGTCGCCATAGCTACCGGACGCATCAGCGATATTACCCTAGACGACCTACACCGTCCCCAAACCTTCTTTAACACCTTTACCCAAACTGGTTGTACTCGTAACATTCACTTTGCTTACAAAGCCACAACCGCAGAATTTGGACAACGTAAAGGCTGTCTCTTTTATGACTTAGGGTGTCGTGGTCCCATGACCCGTTCTTCCTGTAACCGCATTCTTTGGAATCGCGTATCATCAAAAACCCGCGCCGGAATGCCTTGTATTGGTTGCACAGAACCAGAATTTCCCTTCCATGATCTCAAACCAGGAACAGTATTTAAAACTCAAACAATTATGGGTGTTCCCAAAGAAATACCCCCCGGAGTCAACCAAAAAGATTACGCAGTTCTCACAGTTGTTGCTAAAGATGCAGCACCAAAATGGGCTGATGAAGACTTTTTCTTGGTTTAGTCATTAGTCATTAGTCATTAGTCATTAGTCATTAGTTATTAGTCTTGATGTCTTAACTTTTAACTTTTGCCTATTCCCTATTCCCTATTCCCTTTAATTATGCCAATTCAAACATTAGATATTGCTCCCGTTGGTAGAGTCGAAGGTGATTTAGATGTCCGTGTAGAAATCGAAGACGGATATGTTACAAATGCCTGGACTCATGCAGAACTTTTTCGCGGTTTTGAAATAATTTTACGCGGAAAAGACCCCCAAGCCGGTTTAATTGTCACCCCTAGAATTTGCGGAATTTGTGGCGGTTCTCATTTAAGTTCAGCTTCTTGGGCTTTAGATACTGCTTGGGGAACAGAAGTTCCTAGAAATGCAATTTTGGCGAGAAATTTAGGTCAAATTGTGGAAACAATCCAAAGTATTCCTCGCTATTTTTATGGATTGTTTGCCATTGATTTAACCAATAAAAATTATCGCCGCAGTCATTTTTATGATGAAGCTTGTCGTCGCTTTGCCGCTTTTACAGGTAAATCTTATGAGATTGGGGTAACAATTTCTGCTAAACCTGTAGAAATCTACGCCTTATTAGGTGGACAATGGCCGCACAGCAGTTATATGGAGATAAATTAGGAAATTGCTGATATAGCAAGCATTTTTCAGGATAGGTCTGATTATTCCCTGTTTTTTCCTTAATTTAAGCGATAAACCCACCCCATATATACAATAAGTTCATTTATTTTTACCTACTAGAAGTCATTTGGGGTTCTCAGACGTTACCTAATTTTTCCCTAACCTTATTAGGGGCGAAGCATTCGGGTGATAAACTATCGCTGAAACCAGTTCATATTCTGTCCGAATGCTTCACCCTGACGATTAATGAATTGGTGTTCTAGATTAGCGAGCATAACTATGGTAATGGGATAAATCCAAAACGGGTTTTTACACTCAAACAACAACAGCAGACTAAATTGCCATTAAAACTACATCTTAGTATCATCAAATATTCTTAAATAAATAAACCCCAAAACTTCTCCTTCTCTTTGCGCCTCTGCGTGAAATAATAATGAAGCCAATACCCCTCACTTCCCAAGCTGCAAAAATCATCTTAGGAAACCCTAACAAACCCGAACAAATAACCATACCCCTTGCACCCACACCCTCAACAATGTTCGGACCCCGTGCAGCTTGTTTACTATCACCAACTGGACCATTATGGGTGTCAGATACAGGACATCATCGGTTATTAGGATGGCGAAATTTACCGACGGAAGATAACCAACCGGCAGATTTAATTATCGGACAACCGGACTTTTTTAGTGAAGGACAAAACGCCAAAGGTACACCATCAAAAAATACATTTAGTGTTCCTACAGGTATTTGTAAATATGGTAATGGTTTAGCCGTTGCTGATGCTTGGAATCATCGGATTTTAATTTGGTATAATCTCCCAGAGGAAAATAATCAACCCGCAGATTTAGTATTAGGACAAAGTAATTTTATCGCTAATGAACCTAACCGGGGCAGTCAAGAACCAGCAGCTAATACTTTACATTGGCCTTATGGGATTTTATGTGATAAAAATCAATTATTTGTTGCTGATACTGGAAATAGAAGATTATTAATTTGGCATAGTTTACCTACAAAAAATGGACAACCTGCGGATATAGTTTTGGGACAACCAAACATGATTTCTCGTAATGAAAACGGGGGCAGTTCTCCCACTGCTGCTAGTATGCGTTGGTGTCATGATATTACGATTTGGAATGGTAATTTGGTGGTGACAGATGCGGGTAATAATCGGGTGATGATTTGGGAAGGAATACCTACAGAAAATAATAGTCCTTGTGCGGTGGTTGTGGGTCAGAAAAATTTTAATTTTGTGGAATTAAATCAAGGTGTTTATTTTCCTAGTCGTAGTAGTTTAAGTATGCCTTATGGTGTAGATATTTGGGAAGATTGGTTAATAGTTGCTGATACTGCTAATTCTCGTTTGTTAGGATGGAAGAAAAGGGAAAATATTTTTTTGTTACAGGGTGCAGATGCTGATGGAATATTGGGACAGGATAGTTTTACAAGTAAGAGTGAAAATAAGGATTTTGGTTTACCAACTAGGGAAAGTTTAAATTGGTGTTACGGAATTAAGGTTTGTGGGGAAAATATGGTAGTTTCTGATTCTGGGAATAATCGAGTTTTGATTTTTTAATTTTATTAATCTCACCCAGAGACGCAGAGAACGCAGAGGATAAGAATGAGAAAAGAGGAAATTAGGGTTAAGGGTACTGTTCAAGGTGTGGGTTTTCGTCCTACTGTTTATCGGTTAGCGAAATTTTGTGGTTTGAAGGGTGATGTTTGTAATGATGGGGAAGGGGTTTTAATTCGGGTTGCTGGTAGTGAGGAGAAAATTACTGAGTTTGTAGATAAATTATATCAGGAATGTCCGCCCTTGGCTAAAATTAATAAGTTAATTAGAAGTTCATATTTGGGTGATTTTGATTTTGATGATTTTGTGATTTCTCATAGTGTGAATACTGTGGTGAAAACTGAAATTTCCCCTGATGCAGCAACTTGTTCTCAATGTCAAAAGGAGATTTTTGACCCTTTTAGTCGTTATTTTCGTTATCCTTTTACAAATTGTACTCATTGCGGTCCGAGGTTAACTATTATTCGGGCTATTCCTTATGATAGAAATCATACGAGTATGGTTAAGTTTCCGATGTGTGGAGACTGTAACACAGAATATGAAGATGTGGAAAATAGGCGTTTTCATGCCCAACCTGTGGCGTGTTTTAAGTGTGGTCCAAGTGCTTGGTTAGAACGTGCTGATGGTCAACCTGTCATCGCTGATATGTTCTCGATGTTGGATGATGTGGATGCGGTTTGTACTTTATTACAAAAGGGGGAAATTGTCGCTATTAAGGGTTTAGGGGGTTTTCATTTAGCTTGTGATGCAACTCAAGAAACGGCTGTTAAAAAGTTAAGGGAACGGAAAAGACGTTATCATAAACCTTTTGCTTTGATGGCTAGGGATATCAATATTATATCTGAATATTGTTATGTTTCTGATTTAGAAAAAACTTTATTAACCAGTCCTGCTGCACCTATTGTTTTATTAAATATTAAACCTGAAAAACAGGTAGCTATATCAGTTGCACAAGGACAAAATACTTTGGGTTTTATGTTACCTTATACGCCTTTACATCATTTAATTCTCAGAAGAATGAACTGCCCTATAGTTTTGACTAGCGGTAATATTTCTGATGAACCACAATGTATAAATAATGAAGATGCTAAAGAGAAGTTAGGGAAAATAGCAGATTATTTTTTATTACATAACCGGGATATTGTTAACCGGGTTGATGATTCAGTTGTGAGGGTTATTGATGATAAAATACAAATCCTGAGACGTGCGCGGGGATATGCACCAGCACCAATTATTTTACCATCTGGTTTTGAGAAAGTAGCACCTATTTTAGCAATGGGTAGCGAGTTAAAAAATACTTTTTGTTTATTAAGAGAAGGTGAGGCGATTTTATCCCAACATTTAGGAGATTTAGAAAACGCTGCTGGTTTTAATGCTTATCAAGAAACATTGAATTTATATCTGAATTTATTTGCACATAAACCAGAAATAATTGCTATTGATAAACATCCAGAATATTTATCATCAAAACTGGGAAAAGAATTAGCAACAAGTAACGAAATTAAATTAATAGAAATTCAACATCATCACGCCCATATAGCAGCTTGCATGGCAGAAAATAAAATACCATTAGATGCAAAACCAATCTTAGGAATAGCCTTTGATGGGTTAGGATATGGGGAAGATGGGACATTATGGGGAGGGGAATTTTTATTAGCTGACTATCAGAAATTTCAGAGAATAGCCACATTTAAACCTGTCGCCATGATAGGAGGAGAACAGGCAATTTATCAACCTTGGCGAAATACCTACGCCCATTTACAAACTGCATTTAACTGGGAAGAAATTAAACAAAAATATGCTGATTTAGAAATTATCAAATTTATAGAACAAAAACCCTTAAAACTACTCAACCAGATGATAGAAAAAGGTATTAACACACCCTTAGCATCATCAGTTGGGCGGTTATTTGATGCAGTAGCAGCAGCAATAGGTATATGTCGGGAAGAATGCAGCTATGAAGGACAAGCAGCCATAGAAATGGAGGCAACAGCTAATGTTAACATATTAAACAAAGATGAAGAAACTATAAATTATCCCTGGAAAATTGAAAAATTAGATAGAATTTATTATATAGACCCTGCACCGATGTGGGAAGGGATATTACAAGACCTCAAGCAGCAAATTTCACCATCAGAAATAGCTGCAAAATTTCACATAAGTTTAGCTATTGTCATCACAGAAATAGTTAAACAACTAACCCAAGAACACAAAATTAATCAAGTAGCATTAACAGGAGGAGTATTTCAGAACCGGATACTTTTAGAACAAACAACCAAACACTTACAAAAACTAGGAATAGAAGTTTTTACCCATAGTATAGTACCTGCAAACGACGGCGGTTTATCATTAGGACAAGCTGTTATAGCTGCTGCTAGATGTATGAGGTGACAGGTGACAGGTGACAGGTGACAGTTAAAAAGAGAAAAAGATAGAAATTCAATAATTTGATTTTTATCTCATTTTAAATTAAAACCTCTGCGTTCTCTGCGCCTCTGCGGTTCTTATAAAAAAGGAAAATAAAAAAATGTGTTTAGGAATACCCGGACAAATTGTAGAAATAACCAACCCAGAACATAAACTAGCAATGGTAAACGTCGGCGGAGTCAAACGCCAAATAAACATAGCGTGCATCGTAGACGAACAACACCCACCAGAAAAATGTATAGGCGACTGGGTACTTGTTCACGTTGGTTTTGCCATGAACAGAATAAACGAACAAGAAGCAGCAGAAACCCTAAAACTACTGCAAGAAATATCCCAAGCATACACCTAAAAACCCTTTTCTTCCTTTGCGTCTTTGCGCCTTCGTGGTTCAATAAAAATATGAAATATGTAGACGAATTTCGTAACCCAGAAAAAGCCCAAGCCTTACAAAAAGAAATAGAAAAACTCAGCCGCCAAATAGACAAACAT
Organism: Sphaerospermopsis sp. LEGE 00249; assembly: GCF_014299995.1. Classification (NCBI taxonomy): domain Bacteria; kingdom Bacillati; phylum Cyanobacteriota; class Cyanophyceae; order Nostocales; family Aphanizomenonaceae; genus Sphaerospermopsis; species Sphaerospermopsis sp. LEGE 00249. Next base: position 52,559 of record NZ_JACJUZ010000003.1, read on the forward strand.
TTAAAAATCATGGAAGTATGTGGCGGACATACCCATTCTATCTTTAAATACGGCATCGAAGAAATATTACCCCATAATATTGAACTAATTCATGGACCTGGTTGTCCAGTTTGTGTGATGCCTAAAGGTAGAATAGATGATGCGATCGCCCTCTCCCAAAATCCTCACATCATCTTAACAACTTTCGGCGATGCCATGCGCGTACCCGGTTCAAAAACCAGCCTTTTACAAGCAAAAGCCCAAGGCGCAGATATCCGTATGGTTTATTCACCCTGGGATAGCTTAAAAATTGCCAAAGAAAACCCCGAAAAAGAAATAGTTTTCTTCGGTTTAGGGTTTGAAACCACTGCCCCCAGTACCGCTTTTACCGTTCTCCAAGCAGCAGCAGAAAATATTACCAACTTTAGTTTATTTTCTAATCATGTATTAGTAATTCCCGCATTACAAGCATTATTAGAAAATCCAGATTTACAACTTGATGGTTTTGTTGGTCCAGGTCATGTAAGTATGGTCATAGGAACAGAAACCTATGAATTTATTGCCCAAAAATATCATAAACCCATCGTTGTTTCTGGCTTTGAACCATTAGACATTTTCCAATCTATTTGGATGTTATTAAAACAAATAGTAGAAAATCGCTGTGAAGTTGAAAATCAATATAATCGCTTAGTTGAAAAATCAGGAAATAAAAACGCATTAACAGCCATGAATCAAGTTTTTACACCCCGTGAAAAATTTGCATGGCGTGGGTTAGGAGAAATACCCAATTCTGGTTTTCAAATAAGGGAAGAATACGCCCAATTTGATGCAGAAGTTAAATTTGATCTTCCTAATTTAACAGTTCCCGATCATAAAGCCTGTAAATGTGGTGACATTCTCAAAGGAGTTTTGAAACCTTGGGAATGTAAAGTATTTGGCACAGCTTGTACACCAGAAAATCCCATTGGTGCTTGTATGGTTTCTTCCGAAGGTGCTTGTGCAGCATATTATAAATATGGCAGACTGACAACAATGGAGAAAAAAGCCAACCAGCAAAATAAAGTAGTGGCAAATGTCAGTTAAAACCTCACATAAGTCCCTGATTTATTTTAATAAATGTATTCATTTATAGAGAATATAAAAAAGAAGTCGGGGATCTTATAAGTTGTAGATTAAAGGTAAATTATTATGCCATTTGTAACTGTACAAATTGCCAAAGGACACTCTATAGAAAAGAAGCGGAAACTAGCGCAAGCTGTCACAGATGCTTTAGTTTCTGCTTTAGGTACAAAACCAGAATGGATCACTGTTCACATTGATGAATTTGAACGGGATAACTGGGCGGTTGGTGGTGTTTTACATTCTGATAAACACGCCGGTAGACATGAGGAAACTGGGAGGTAGTTTATAGGGTGCGTTGGCGTTGTCGTAACGCACCAATTCTTTTTTTTATAACCGCAAAGTACGCAAAGTACACAAAGGAAGAAAAGAAAGGTTTTTAAGTTAAGAAGTTTATAAGATGAAGATGTTTAATATGGAAGTTTACAATAATCAAGAAGTTAAAAATCCGCTATTTCAAAAAATTGAACAGGTGCGCCGTCGTGCTAATAAGGTGAAAGATACTCACATTAATTTATCTCATGGTAGTGGTGGTAAGGCTATGAGAGATTTAATTAATGATGTGTTTGTTAGTAGTTTTGATAATCCGATTTTATCACAGTTGGAAGACCAAGCGAGTTTTGATTTATCTCAACTTTCTCTATTAGGAAATAGGTTAGCTTTTACTACTGATTCCTATGTGGTTGATCCGTTGTTTTTCCCTGGTTCAAATATTGGTGAATTAGCGGTTAATGGCACTATTAATGATTTAGCTGTGAGTGGTGCGAAACCTTTATATCTTACTTGTAGTATGATTTTGGAGGAGGGTTTGGAGTTAGAAACTTTAAGAAAAGTTGTCTTTAGTATGCAAGATGCCGCCCAAAAAGCAGGGGTACAAATAGTGACGGGAGATACTAAAGTCGTCCATCGTGGTTGTGCTGATAAACTCTTTATAAATACTGCGGGTATTGGTATTATTCCTTCAGGAATTGATATTTCTCCCCGCAATATTCAACCCGGTGATGTGGTAATTATTAACGGCGAAATAGGAAATCATGGTGCTGCCATTTTAATTGCTAGGGGAGAATTAGCATTAGAAACAGATATAGAAAGTGACTGTCAACCATTACATGAATTAGTCGCCGAAATTATTAATGTTTGCCCAGGAATTAAAGCTATGCGAGATGCAACCAGAGGAGGTTTAGCCACAGTATTAAATGAATTTGCCCAAACTGCCAATGTGGGAATTAGTATTCATGAAAAAGCCATTCCTGTACGAGAAGAAGTAAATGGAATGTGTGAAATTTTAGGTTTAGATCCTTTATATTTAGCCAATGAAGGAAAACTAGTAATAGTTGCACCCAAAGAAAAAGCCGAGTTAATATTATCAATAATGCAAAACCACCCAGCCGGAAAACAAGCAGCAATTATTGGTGAAATTCTCCCCCAACCCCCAGGAATAGTATTATTAAAAACAGCATTTGGTGCAGAAAGAATAGTAGATATGCTAGTAGGTGATCAACTACCCAGAATATGTTAGTCATTAGTTATTTAGTTATTGGTTAATTTCTTCCCAGTCCCCAGTCCCCAGTCACCAGTCACCAGTCACCTCAAAATGCACGAACTAGGAATAACTCAAAACATCATCGCTATCGTTAGCGAAAACGCCCAAAATAAAAAAGTCCAAAGAGTTCTATTAGAAATTGGCAAACTCTCCGCCATTATGCCCGATGCCATCAAATTTTGCTTTGATATTTGCGCCCAAGGTACAATAGTCGAAGGGGCAATATTAGAAATATTAGAAATACCGGGAATGGCAAGATGTCGCCAATGTGGTAATACATTTTATGTAGATAAACCCTTTGGAATTTGTGACTGTGGTAGTGTAGAATTAGATTTAATAACCGGTCAAGAATTAAACATTAAAGAAATTGAGGTAGAAGAATTATGTGTGTAACCTGCGGTTGTTCTGATGATAACAATACAACTATTACAAACATGGAAAATCAACATTCACATACTCATACTTTACCCGATGGAACTGTAATTACCCATTCCCATGATCATCATCATGAATCACCAGCAAATGTTCACGCTAAAATTCATAATACTACTATATCCTTAGAGCAGGAAATTTTAGGTAAAAATAATTTATTAGCTGCTCAAAATCGAGGCTGGTTTAAAGGTAGAAATATCCTGGCTTTAAATTTAATGAGTTCTCCTGGTGCGGGTAAAACTACTTTATTAACTCGTACTATTAATGATTTAAAAGAGAAGTTAAATATTAGCGTCATTGAAGGTGATCAAGAAACTACTAATGATGCAGAAAGAATTAAATCTACAGGCTGTAAAGTGGTGCAAATTAACACCGGAACAGGTTGTCATTTAGATGCTTCAATGATAGAAAAGGGTTTACAGGAACTTAACCCCCCATTAAATTCTGTAGTGATGATTGAAAATGTAGGTAATTTAGTTTGTCCAGCTTTATTTGATTTAGGTGAACAGGCTAAAGTTGTCATTTTGTCGGTGACGGAAGGGGAGGATAAACCAATTAAATACCCTCATATTTTCCGCGCTAGTGACATTATGATTATTACAAAAATTGATTTGTTACCCTATTTGCAGTTTGATGTAGAAAAATGTATTGAATATGCAAAACAGGTAAACCCAAAAATACAAATTTTTCAGGTTTCTGCTACTACTGGTGTGGGTTTAGATGAGTGGTATGGGTTTTTGTCATGTCAATCTGCAATTACTGTATAATTTCTTATTGTGAAAATCATTATCTTTTAGTTTAGTTTCAATCCTCAATGTTTCAATCCTCAATTACCTTAATTAGTAATTGTCACTCCTTTAACGCTAGATCCTCTAACACTAAAATCAAGTTTCAATCCTCAATTACCTTAATTAGTAATTGTCACGTTCCGTTAGCAGCAGTATCAGCAGCAGCTAGACTATACAGTTTCAATCCTCAATTACCTTAATTAGTAATTGTCACTTGCCGGGGATGCCTTCTTTGTGGTTAGACTCTTTCCCTGTTTCAATCCTCAATTACCTTAATTAGTAATTGTCACGAAACAAAGACGAGCGTGACACTGAAATTCTAGACGTTTCAATCCTCAATTACCTTAATTAGTAATTGTCACTTAACACACACCCTTGGGTTAAGAAAGATATGTCAGAGTTTCAATCCTCAATTACCTTAATTAGTAATTGTCACCCCGGGTCTTCATATCATGTAGCTGTACCATATACTGTTTCAATCCTCAATTACCTTAATTAGTAATTGTCACTTGGTAGCAAGTGCCGTGCTATGCGTATTGAAAATGTTTCAATCCTCAATTACCTTAATTAGTAATTGTCACCTTTCTTTTGTAGAGCCATCGCCTTTAAGTTTAGATTGGTTTCAATCCTCAATTACCTTAATTAGTAATTGTCACCCCGCCCCAAACTGCATTGTCTACAATGAACCATTGTTTCAATCCTCAATTACCTTAATTAGTAATTGTCACCGAAAATTTATCAAATCTCCTAATATTTCTAAGGTTTCAATCCTCAATTACCTTAATTAGTAATTGTCACTCTACAATTATCACGTAAAGTATCCGGGGAACTACCGTTTCAATCCTCAATTACCTTAATTAGTAATTGTCACACCGCCGTCAGCGCAAGGAGAAGTTTTACAACAATTGGTTTCAATCCTCAATTACCTTAATTAGTAATTGTCACCAACCGATCGCGCAAACCCTTAGAAATAGGACATTTCCACAACGATTTGCGCGGATGCCAAAATAATACCCCATTTCAGAGAACAGCACAAGAGCGAAAAACGCCGAAACCCTTACAGCGTAAGGTGCGCGGGTGGTTGACAACACCCAACGGATAAAAACTAGACAGTGTAAGAGTTTCCAGCTTAATCATAATCACTCCGACTTAACACCCACCCATCCGCGCATTTTCAAGCCAACTTTGTCAAAGTCACACCATCAGGTAACACCTCATCCAAGTCAACCTGATAATCAGCAAAACTGCGGGGTACATCAACAGTAGACTTAATTTGCAGTTTATCAAATAACTCATGAACGGGAGCATTACCATATTTACTGGCATGAGTAAAAACATACAAACCACGACAAGCCATAAAACCCCGTGCTGAAGAACGGTCAAACTCCCAAGCCTTAATCAAAGCTTGCCAAAATAAAGCTAAATCTCGTTCATTCACACAACCAGATTTTTCTGCCAAAGCCAAATGGGGATTATAAAAAACATAAGACCTATATAAACCATAGGGTAAAACCTCTTTTCTGCCCATAGTTTTATTATCTTTTTTTACACCATCTTTTTTTTCTTTTTCTTCCGTTGCAGCACAACGAGTAATACTCACAGATTGGGGAAAAACCGGATCAATACTACGAGAAAAACTAATTTGTACAGGTCCCCAAACTTGACCAGCTTTTAAACCAGTAGATAATACCGCCCCAAACATTCTTAAATCATAATAATTCTGCTGCATCCACTTAGCAACCTTTAATTGATCTTCTGGTGTTCCTTCTTTTTGTGGTAAACCGACAGCAGTATAAGCGCGACTGATTTTTTCATTTAATACACTTCCTTCTTCCACAAATATTTTATATCTTTCTGGTGTTGGTTCATCCTTACCAAGCATCTCTACATAATTTCTCACCTTACGTTTTAAACAGGCATCTGTCACCAAACCTTGATTAGTTTGGGGGTCAATTCTTGGTTGATTTCCGGCATCGGGATCACCATTGGGATTACCATCCAAACAATCAAATAATAAAATTGCATCGTGTTTTTTAGTAGGGTCTAAATATGCAGTCATGATTTTTTTTCCTTGTGATTTGTTGATAGTTTGAAGACCTAACCCCTAGCTTCTTCCCTACGAGGGAAGGGAGACAAGAATTAGATAAAAACTGGTTTTTAAAGCCTTTCTCTTGGTAGGAGAGCGGTTTGGAGAGAGGTTAACATTGAAAATTATTTGTTGGGTTTCACTTTGTTCAACCCAACCTACTCAGATTTGTCTTTACTTTTAAAAAACTCGGCTCTTTTTTGCCACCAACCTTGAAAAAACAAAGCCTGAGATTTTAAATCTAGCACTTCTGGCAATATGGAAATATCAAAGTTTTCAAATTCTTCAGCTAGTAACTTTTTGATGTATTTACTATTATCACTTTCTATATGATAATGAGTACAACCATGACAAAGCCGAGCAAAAACTTGAGTCGGTGTAGAAGATAAAGTCTTTAAACTACGCATAACATTAGTATTATCTTCACTCATATTTTGAGCTTTAACTTGTGATTGGTGCATTAAAAATGCAATTCTGCCTAAAGTGTAAGCAGTATCAAATTGAGGATCGCCTGTGGGATATTTCATATTGTTTGTGGCTAAATAAAGTAATAAACCTTGCAGTCTGGGAAAATATCGAGATTGTTTAGATTTAGATGGAAAATCATGAAATACCTTTTCACTACATATCCTATCAATGATTCTGTAAGCATATTCATCAGGTAAACTTTCACCTAAAAAAGCAGCTTTAATTAATGCTGTTGCTATTCTGTCTGTGTGTTCTTTACTAGGATTCAAAAAAGCACTATTACATAACATCCACATAGGACTAGGTGACAAATAATTAACTTGCTGACATTGGATAAATTGCCCAATAGAATCTTTGATTTTTTGGGTAGTAACTTCACTCCAACCACTAACGGAAATTCTCCCTTTATTACCTTTGAGAATGGCTAAATAAAATTTGCTAGATTTAATATCCTCCAAATTAAATTTTTTCGGACTATGGGGACTAGCAAAGATAGATTCAAAAGCTGGATTTTCCCATATTTCGGGATTAATACCTTCCCCGTCTTCTTCTCCCCAATAAACAAAAACCTGCTCTCCTAATTTATAACGATTTGTGTCACTATTAAGTAAAAAATCTAAAGATTTATGAAATCTAACGGCACTTTCAAAACCTATGGGAGCGTTAATATTTCTATACCATCCGTGAGACTTATAAGCATCTTCTTGAAAACTACTAATAGCAGCACCAGAAGTAGCAGCACCAGTAACACCTTTAACCATCATGGGCATTTTTTGCTTCATAATTAGAGTCTGTTCACCTGTTAATAAACAAACTCCATTAACGGTATCTTGTTTACTGGCATAATAGTTAACCCACCATTTTTGAATTACGGGAATTTTGGTGATTTGTTTACCTTCAAATAGAAACACAAATCTATCCCGACACCAATCTGTATTAGCTGCTGTATTAGCTGCTTGTGGATAAATTTCTGTTAGCTGGGCTGTAATTTTTTCTACAGTGGTGTTAGTAACAAAATCATAAACTGCTTTAACTGCTTCGTGGTTAGTTTCTTGTAAACATCTTTCCAGAAGTTGTAAATACATTTGATGCCGTTTTCCACCTCGATCACCAGCACCAAAAACATATTCTCCCCCATCATCAATTAATAATGGTTCATCACCATTACGCCGCAAATCTGGTACTAATATTTTTCTGCCAAATTTCGGTTTACCTTTGGTTGCTGCTGTTTCTAAAACTTGAAAACTACCTAAAGGTAAATTAATTTGCCAATGACACAAACATTCACTAAATCCTGTGGGTGTGAGTTGATTATCCTGTTCTAAAGCAATTCCTAATTGATTTAATTCTTGCAACATAACCGCCCATCTCGCATTATAAAGTGAGCAAATTCTGTAACTACATTTCCTTTGACAAAACCTTGAGCAGTACGCCAAGAAACTGTACCTTTTTGATCAGGTATAAAGTGCATTTTTTTAGGCATTAAACCTAAATCTATTTCCCCTTTTAACTCTGGTGCTGGTTGATCTTCTTCTGAAGGAAAACTAAAATGGGCTATATATTCTCGACAGCCAAAATAGGGTTGTTTAAAACATTGCCCTTTTTCAATTCTCCGCTTTATTTGTGCTGCATATTTATTAGATAAATCTTCCTCTGTTTGTAAATCAAAATTAAAATCCACGATATAGGCCACATCATGCAATATGACATGATTTCTCTGAGCGCGATCGCCCACAGCAGTGTAACTCCCTATACCATCATTTCTCATCCAATCTTTAGCATTTTTATAGCTTTGTTTGGACTGCACCATGTTACGCTGGATGGTAAATGTATTAATTGGCTTTAGTACCGTGATGTGATTAATCTTGTATTTAATCTCTGGTTTCCAGAAAATAGACTCTAATACACCTACAGCCGCAGTAAAGGGAATTACCCTATAACTGTGCGGTTCAGCTTTAAACTCCGGCCTTGTGAATAATGCCCATTCACCCCATAACTTTAACTGCATAAACTAGACTTAAAATTTTTCATCAATTATAACTACAAATGAAATACTTAGCAAGAATTACTACAGATTGTAAAGAACAACTACTAGCAGCACATTTACAGAATGTTGCGGAAATGTCTGCAAGTGCTGTACCGCAACAATTCCAAGCTGTAGCCAAGTATGCTGGTTTATGGCATGATTTGGGTAAATATCAGCAAAAATGGCAGGAATACTTAAAAAATAACGGTAAGCGGGTTGTACATTCTCCCCACGGTGCTGTTGTAGCTTTACAAATGTCTAAAAAAGAACCGCCCGCAATAGCTTATATCATTGCTGGCCATCATTCTGGTTTATCAGAAAAGTTGAGATTAAGAGGTAGTGAGTATAAACAATTAGCAGCAGGTTTAGAGAAATGTTTAGAAATAGCTAGACAGGAAATAGCTGATTTTATACCGCAAGAATTACCAGATATTAATTTACCTAAATTGCGGCGAGAATTTGCCATTAGAATGTTATTTTCTGTCTTAGTTGATAATGACAGATTAGACGCTCGCAAATTTGAAAATATTGAAAATAAAGGTGAAAGCTCCATATATGTACAAGATTTGGAGCTTTCTGCATATAACAAAATGAGTTTCAATCCTCATTCCTTGTTTCCACAATCAGCAAATGCGATTAGTGAAGCTAGAAATGTCTTTGCCCAACATTGTATCAACAAAAGTGAATTACCCAAAGGAATTTTTAGATTAACTGGACCCTGTGGAATTGGTAAAACCATTGCTAGTGCGAGATTTGCTTATTTGCACAGTCAAAAACATCAAATGTCAGGAATAGTTTATGTCGGACCATTAAAAAGTATTATTGAACAAACTGCTGCTGTTTATCGGCAATTATTTGGAGAAAATGCAGTATTAGAACATCATTCAGGATATGAACCAAAATTAGCAGAAACCAAAGATTATAAATTAAATACAGAAAGATGGGATAAACCAGTAATTGTCACCAGTGGAGTCCAATTTTATGAAAGTTTATTTGCTAATCATCCTACTAAATGCCGAAAATTACAAGGTTTAATTAATAAAGTTATCTTATTAGACGAATCTCAATCTATACCTAGTGATTTAGTCCGGCCAATATTAAATGTTTTGAATACATTAGTCACAGATTGGGGATGTACAATAGTTTTAATGAGTGCTACCCAACCAGCATTTCACAACCTTAATGAAGATGATTTAACAGATGTTGTTGATATTATTCCTGAAGCTGAAACCAGCAGAATATTTCAACAACTTAAGCGTGTTAATTACCAATATATTGCTGATATTTGGGAATGGAAAAATTTAGTTGATAGCATTCAATCATCTAAATTAAATCAAGGCTTAATTATTGTTAATACCAAAAAATTAGCCAGGGCAGGATATGAAATATTATCTGCTAAATTTCCCGATCATTGTTTTCATCTTAGTTCTATGATGTGTCCTGATCATCGTTCTCAAGTTTTGGACAAAGTGCGAAAATTATTAAAAGCTGAACAACCTTGTTTTTTAATTAGTACCCAAGTAGTTGAAGCTGGTGTTGATGTGGATTTTCCCATAGTATACCGTCAACTTGCACCTTTAGATTCTATCATTCAAGCAGCAGGAAGATGTAACAGAGAAGGAAAGCAGGATCAAGGTAATGTAATCATTTTTAATATGTCATCTGCCAACCCACCGGGATATAAAGACGGAATAAGTATTACTAAAAAAATCTTAGAAAAATATGATATAAATGATGATATTTTATCTTTGATAAAGATTTACTTTAGTGATTTATTGAATCAGAATCATGATGGAGGTGTGGATATTCAAAAATTAAGAGAAAAGTATGATTTCCCGGAAGTTGCTAAAGCAGTAAAAGTAATTGATAATGAACATCAAATAGCGGTGGTTGTCAAATGGGGAGACAGTGAAAAATTAATTGCAGAAATGCAAAATAAAGAATATTTAACAGAAGCAGATTGGCGCAGATTACAAAAGTTTACTGTGAATATTCCTCAGAATGATCAATATACAAATTATACTCAAGTTGGTAAAATAGATGTTTGGATGGGAGATTACGAAGAAACGGGAATTAGGGTTGGTTGAGAAAGTCTTTTTGTGGGGATAAGGAATAGAGAATAGGTAAAGAATTTGCTCCCATCTTCCCAGTTCCCAGTCCCCTCTACTGATGAATCTGCGTTGCTTTGAGCATATGATAGGTAATAGATCTGTCCGAAAATTAATATGCGTAACCTGAAACCCATTCCTAGTGACAATTCATGAATTGTCCCTACATCTTTTTCGGAGATGTCTAATCATCAACTGTGTCAACGCTAGGGGGTAACTTTGTCATGTTTCCCCAGTTGTACCAGCGATTTTACCAAGTTCAGAATTGATTTCGCGATCGCAAATATTCTTTAAATAAGGAAATATTAGTCCTAATAATTATTTTTGGTTTTGTTTCTCTCCAGAAGCACGAATTAATTCTGCGATAATTGCCACAGTAGCGGTAATAGAAATTAACATAATGCTAAGGGCATTAATATCTGGTTTGACTCCAGTTCTGATGCGGCTAAATATTTCCATTGGTAGGGTATTAGAACCGCTACCTGCTGTAAAACTGGAGATAAGAAAGTCATCTAAACTGAGGACGAAAGCTAGTAAGCAACCAGATATAATACCAGGCATTAATTGGGGTAAGACAACTTTGATAAAAGCTTGAATAGGGGTTGCACCTAAGTCTAGTGCAGCTTCTTCTAGGTGGGGATCGAGGTTATTAAGTCGGGATGATACTACTAAACCGATGTAGGCTAGGCAAAAAACTATATGTGCAGCTACAATTGTCCAGATGCTTAAAGGTATGGCAAAAGCAGCTAAACAAACAAGGGTAGAAACTGCGATCGCAATATCAGGAATTAATAATGGTAAATACGATATACCACGATACAATGTTTTCCCAGGAAAATTATAACGTGCCAACCCTACAGCCATCATAGTTCCCAAGACTGCGGAAACAGCAACTGCACTACAGGCTACTAGCAAACTGTTTTTTACAGCTGATAAAATGCGAGCATCTGTGAACAGTTTTTGATACCATTCTAGAGTGAATCCTTGCCAACTTGCGCTGTAAGGTGACTGGTTAAAGCTATAAAAGCCTAGTACCAGGATAGGCAGGTACATAAACACAAATACCAATATGGAAAAAACTACCTGCCATGTCATAGACTTTTTTTTACTTGGGTGAGGGATATTCATGTTGATATTTAGTGCTTAATTATTGTATGAGATTATATCATCGTCAGGAGTCGTAGGGGCGACGTAGGGGCGAAGCATTCGGAAAATAACCTGTGATCAAAATTGATAATTGTTCGCCCGAATGCTTCGCCCTTACAGGAAAATAACCTGTGATAAAAATTGATAATTTTTCGCCCGAATGCTTCGCCCTTACAGGAAAATAACCTGTGATAAAAATTGATAATTGTTCGCCCGAATGCTTCGCCCTTACAGGAAAATAACCTGTGATAAAAATTGATAATTGATAATTGATAATTGATAATTCATCATTTATAATGAAAAACCTCCTGACTTCTTGAAATTCTGATTCCTTAAAATTACTAATTTACCTCTAAAGTAGAGGAAAATATCCCTACCTAAGATAGACAAAAGATATCAAAGATCCAGCATAAGATTGTGAAGCGAGTAACAGTATTAGGTTAATATTTACTAGTTTTTTGTCAGTGATTTTCAAGTAAATTCTTAATTGTTAGGGGGTTAATAATGAGAATTGCCCAGGTTGCTCCACTGTGGGAGAGAGTACCACCTCCAGCTTATGGTGGAATAGAATTAGTCGTGGGTTTGTTAACAGATGAATTAGTCAAAAGAGGACATGAAGTAACATTATTTGCATCAGGAGATTCTCTGACTCTGGCTAAGTTAGTATCAGTTCATCCGCGGGCTTTAAGATTGGATAATACTGTCAAAGATTACAGTATTTATGAATTGCTAAATCTAGCTTCAGTTTATGAGCAATCCGCAGAATTTGATATTATTCATTCTCATGCAGGACACACACCTTTAGCATACACAAAGTTGGTAAAAACTCCCACAGTTCACACTTTGCATGGTATTTTTACACCTGACAACGAAAAAATCTTTAAATATGCCAAAAAACAGCCTTATGTGAGTATTTCTGATGCCCAAAGAGAACCCAAGTTAGGGTTAAATTATATATCAACAGTGTACAATGGAATTGATGTGAGTAGTTATGAGTTTTATCCTCAACCTGTAGATCCACCATATTTAGCATTCGTTGGCAGAATATCGCCAGAAAAAGGCACACATTTAGCAATTCAAATTGCCAAAAAAACTGGTTGGCAGTTGAAAATAGCTGGTAAAATAGATAGAGTGGATATAGAATATTTTGAGCAGGAAATTAAACCCCAGATTGATGGTAAGCAAATTCAATATTTAGGTGAAGCTAACCACGCAGAAAAAAATACTATCATGGGTTCTGCTTATGCCACTTTATTTCCTATTACTTGGAGAGAACCATTTGGTTTGGTAATGGTAGAATCAATGGCATCGGGTACACCTGTAATTGCGATGCGAATGGGTTCAACTCCCGAAGTAATTGCTGATGGTGAAACAGGTTTTTTGTGCAATAATATTCAGGAGTGTATTGAGGCTATTGAGCAAATAGAAAGATTAAACCGTTATGCTTGTAGGCGATATGTAGAAAACCATTTTAGTGTCAAACAAATGACTGATGGTTATGAAGCGGTTTATAAACAAATTATCAAAGAGAAATTTGCTCAAGAAAATGGACATTTTCGGACTACTTTAGTTCATTAAGTTCATTATCATTGTTGGGTGAGAGTTTCCACAAAAGCCATTACTAACAGTACAATTGCGGTTGGGGCTAGGGTTAAGGCTATTTCTCCTTTCAAGTTTAATCTGCGCCTGAGTGTGCGATTTTTCCTTTGTAATGGTTTTAAGCTAGAACGTTTTTGGCTCATGAGGCTTCAACTACAGCTAGTTATATCCACTTTAAGAATTAAGAGCGATTGCGCGGAGCGCAGCGCCGGAGGCGATCGCATCTTCCCACGAATGATAGACAATCTTGAAGTTGCAGGAGATCAAGGAGTCAGGAGTCAGGAGTAAAATTGGCTTGATAGCTGTAATAACTATTTAGCCTCACAAAAATTATGACATCGACAATTTCTATCAACGACAGTCAAAAGTTACAACTTTCACCTTTAGAAGTTCCCAACCGTTTATTACTGGGTCCTGGTCCATCTAACGCCCATCCTGCGGTATTGCAAGCTATGAATACCACACCTTTAGGGCATTTAGATCCGGCATTTTTAGCCTTGATGGATGAAATACAATCTTTATTGCGCTACGTTTGGCAAACGGAAAACCCCCACACTATCGCCGTGAGTGGTACGGGTACAGCAGCGATGGAAGCAACCCTAGCTAACACTGTAGAACCGGGAGATGTGGTTTTAATTGGTGTTGCTGGTTACTTCGGTAATCGTTTGGTAGATATGGCGGGAAGATATGGCGCAGATGTACGCACTATTACGAAACCTTGGGGACAGGTATTTTCTGTAGATGAAATTAAAACAGCGTTAGAAACTCACAAACCGGCAATTTTAGCATTAGTTCATGCAGAAACCTCCACCGGCGCACGTCAACCTTTAGAAGATGTGGGGGAGTTGTGTCACAAATATGGAACTTTGTTATTAGTGGATACTGTCACCAGCTTGGGTGGTGTTCCTATTTTCTTAGATGAGTGGGGTGTGGACTTAGCTTATAGTTGCAGTCAAAAAGGTTTAGGTTGTTCTCCTGGTGCATCTCCTTTTACTATGAGTCCCCGTGCAATGGAAAAGTTGCAGAAACGGGAGACTAAGGTGGCCAACTGGTATTTAGATATGTTGTTGTTAGGAAAATATTGGGGTAATGAACGCATATATCATCATACAGCACCGATTAATTTATATTATGGTTTGCGGGAAGCTTTGCGTTTAGTAGCGGAAGAAAGTTTAACAAATTGTTGGCAACGGCATCAAAAAAATGTTGAATATTTGTGGGAAAGTTTGGAAAGTATCGGTTTAAAAATGCACGTTGCTAAGGAATATCGTTTACCAACTTTAACTACTGTTTGTATTCCTGATGGAGTGGATGGAAAAGCCGTAGCAAAGCAGTTATTACTTGAGCATAATATTGAAGTTGGTGGTGGTTTGGGAGAGTTAGCGGGTAAAGTTTGGCGTGTGGGTTTGATGGGTTTTAATAGTCGCCCTGAAAATGTGGATCGGTTGGTTGAGGCTTTGCAGCAGGTTTTGGGTAAGTAGGGTGTTTAAGGTGGGCATTTTGCCCGCCAAGATCATGATTTTTTCACATTAAGATCCAAGGAAGGATGCAAAGAGGAAAGACTTTTTGATCCCAGAATCCCTACCCTGATAGAGTAGGGAGGATATCAAATAAGTCAAATAATTGAGCAGATGCGATCGCCTGGAGTCATATCACATCTGATTTAATAGTTAAGACTCCGTCATTTCCTTGACTAACCGCTGATCAGATGCCACTGCCAGTAGTTCTTCTACAATATCCCAAGCTGCTGCACATTCACGAGAAGTATCTCCTTTCACTGCACAAATTCTTCTAGCTTCTTCCCGTGCAGCTTCTATCTCATCCTCAATAAATATGGGTTTTGGATTATCAAACAAATCACTTTTTCTGAGGATATCAGTAATTGATATAATCCCTAACAACTTACCTTTAATTACGGGAGCGCGACGAATACGTGTATTGGCAAACAAACGCGCTACATACTCTACACCAAGCTCAGGATTGACTACAATACAAGGCTTGGTCATAATCTCGTAAACTCGCACTTGTTTGGAGTCTTTACCATAAGCGGCAACTTTATAGACGATATCAGTTTCTGTTACCATGCCATAAGGATCGTTTTCTGTGCGTGGTTCCACAACTAAAGAACGTAATCCTTTATATTTCATCAAATCCACGGCTTCTGCTACTGTTGCTGAACCACGAATTGTAATCACTTCTGTGGTCATTATGTCTTCTGCTTTCATCATATTTTTATAATTTCCTGTCAGTAGTTGGTTGGAAAAATTGTTCGGGTTAATTTGCCGATGTTGATGATTTTTTTCACTCATTCCTGAGATGTTTTCAGATTTTTATCTTTGGTAAATGAGTGTAGTTACCTGTGCAAAAAGTACAAAGAAATGAATTTTGATGTTTAATCTTCGTAAATTCTTGCCTCTGGAGCGTTGGGAAATTCTTCACAATACATTTCAAAAGTGCTTTTGGGATTTTCCACAAAGTCACTTTTTCTGAGGATATCAGTAATTGATATAATTCCTAACAATTTACCTTTAATTACAGGAGCGCGACGAATACCTGTATTGGCAAACAAACGCGCTACATACTCTACACCAAGCTCAGGATTAACTACAATACAAGGCTTGGTCATAATTTCATAAACTCGCACTTGTTTGGGGTCTTTGCCATAGGCACCAACATTGTAAACAATGTCAGTTTCTGTGACTATGCCATAGGGGTCGTTGTCTGTGCGTGGTTCGACAACGATAGAGCGCAGTTTATTATCTTTCATCAGTTTTACTGCTTCTGCTACTGTTGCTGAACCACGAATTGTTACCACTTTTGTGGTCATTATATCTTCAGCCTTCATCATGGTTGAAATCCTTAAAGCAATGAGTATGAATCTGTGGGATTTTGATCTGGTAAATGTCTAAAAATGAGGCTGAATAAAGTACACTCTCTGATCACTAGCATTTGCTCCTCACGAATCTCCGAAGGAGTATTAGATGTGGTAGAAGGTTTAAAACTGCTTGGTATTCCAGGTGCGTAAGCTTCAATTACACTTCCATCCAGAGAGCGCATCACCATCAGGTAGTCACAAACTAGACACTCTGTACGGATAATTTGATTAGCTAAACAATGGGTGTGAGTTAGGTGTTCATCAGTTGCAAACTGACGCTGTGCCTCACTACCGCAATTAGGACATCGAACTATCTGCGCTCTCTGCATAAAGCAATTGCCTCAATAATGGTTAAAGTATATTGGTTACAGCTGTGCTGAATTTTTCATAAGGAGCTATCCCAACAATTTTTTCCAATAAGTCACCGTTCTTGAAAAACATAACTGCGGGAATACTGCGGATACCAAATTGTTTGGCAAAAGTTGGATTTTCACCCACGTCTATTTTGACTACTTTGGCACGACCTGTGTATTCATCAGCGAGTTTATCCATTAAAGGACTAACCATTTTACAAGGTCCGCACCAAGTTGCTGTGCAGTCTAGTACAACTATTTCGTTATCACTTAATAGTGATTTGAACTCTGTTTCCTGGATATATTCAACTGTTGTCATATCAACTCCTTTTTTAATCTTTTTCAATTTTGAGTGGTGGTTGTGAAAGGGAAAACAGTAAAAGATAAGGTGGGATGGCAATGAGTTAATTTCTCTATTGAGAAAAAGCTGAGGTCAGAATTGCTGTAACCTTGATGAAATAAAAGTTTCAGTCTTTTAATTTTTCTTTGCTTACGCATAAAATACTCATTTTTTCGGCTTTGTTTTGCTGTTAGTCCGATAAGATTTGTCGTTCTTTGTTGATTAGTCTTTTGCTGGTATTCACAGTTTTTTGGTGAATTGTTAAACTCAAATCAGAAAAAGAAGTTTGTAAAAAATGAGTCACTATTTCCACAGGGCGATCGCCATTAATCACTGTTAAACATCCTTGCTGGCGATAATGCTGAATCACGGGTGCAGTCTGCTCTTGATAAACTTCTATTCGCTTACAAATAAGTTCAGGGTGGTCATCTGAACGCCCCCTTTGTCGCCACCTTTGTACCAAAACATCTGTTGGCACATAAAAACTGAAAACTCGGTTATAAGACTGTCCTAAAGTTGCTAATAGTTGATCAAGAAACTGAGCCTGGGATAAATTACCGGGAAATCCATCTAATATCCAACCTCGTTGAGTAGATGAAGCAGTTAAGCGTTGGCGGATGAGATCAAAAATTAAATAGTCTGGAACTAATTCACTTTTTTCTACATACGCTTTTGCTTTCAAGCCTAAAGCAGTTTGATTAGCGATCGCCTGACGTAATATTTCACCAGTGGAAATATGCGGAATTTGCCATTGGCTGGACAGTATTGCCCCTTGCGTACCTTTGCCACTACCCGGCACTCCTAGCAAAATCAATCGCATTCAAACACCCCCTATCTTGAAAAGCCTGAAAAATCTAACTCATTTACCAGCAATCACCAGTAATTGATGTACCATGTTGACAAAGGTAATTAAATTCTGAAAACAATGGCTGCTGAAGAATCGAAAGATCACTCCCTCTGGGAAAAACTCAACCAAGCCCGGAAAGCAAAAGCTGCCAGTGGCGGCTATGCTGGCTATGGTTCACCCGCTTTTGGTCAGCAATCAGTTAATGGTGAATTAGTAGACAATCCCGCTGAACAACAGATTATTGAATTAATTCGCCGTCATCACAAGTCAGGAAAATCACTACCACAAATTGCTGCTTGGCTCAATCAGCAAGGATATACCACCAAGCGAGGACATCAGTGGCAACCTGTGTCCGTTAAAAGGGTTTTAGACAGGCTTCATGGCAAAATGCAACGAATTTCTGGCATGGGTGAGGACTGATGTAGATATTGCCTCTCAATAGAGCCATATACCTCATATCTCTTCCTTTTCCTCTCCAGTTATCTGGCAATCGGCCCTTGGATATCCCAGTTTAAATCTTTAACGCTAATTTACCTTTTACAGCTTATAGCCTTTATATAGCAAGCTTTTCTCCCATTTATCTTTTACATCTCTCGTATTATATATATATTTTGCAGAATTTAATATATTTATTGCTAATAAATTTACAAAACTTCATAATTAGTTTTACCATTTATAATCTAGACCGAATAATCTATGCAAATTGATGATCCACTCATTGGCGTTCCCTGCCTGGAAGATGCAATAGATAAGCAACCACTGGTGGTTGCACCCCATACTTCCCTGATGGAAGTTGTAAATTTAATGAATCAGACACGAGGTAATAGTTGCTTATTACCGGATTTTGATGCAGGAATTACCTTTAATTCCATGCAAGGTACACGCTCCAGCTGTGTACTAGTCATGGAAGGGAGGGAATTATTAGGTATTTTTACAGAACGAGATATTGTGAGATTTACGGCTGCGGGTACGGATTTTGCTAGGGTAAAAATAGCTGATGTCATGGCACATCCAGTAATTACCCTGTCAGAAACTGTATTTAAGGACATCTTTGCCGCACTGTTTTTATTTCGTCGGTATCGTATTCGCCATTTGGTAATCGTCAATGAACACAAAGAGGTATTAGGAATTATTTCCCCAGAAAGTATTAGACAAATTTTACGCCCCACAAACCTACTAAAAATGAGGCGAGTGTCAGAGGTAATGACAACCCAAGTAATCCATGCACCACCAACAACTTCTGTACTCACCTTGGCGCAGATGATGGCAACTCATAAAGTGAGTTGTATAGTCATAACCAAAACAGACTCCTGGAATAATATTCTGCACGCTGTTAAGCCTGTAGGAATTGTTACAGAAAGAGACATTGTGCAATTTCAAGCATTGGGGTTAAATTTAGACCAAATTGAGGCAAAAACAGCGATGAGTACACCCTTGTTTTTGCTAACTCCAGAAGATTCCCTATGGTCAGCCCATCAAGAAATGCAGCAGCGGCGAGTACAACGATTAGTTGTATCCTGGGATTGGGGATCAAAGTTAGGAATAGTGACTCAAACCAGCTTGTTGCGGATATTTGATCCCTTAGAAATGTATGGAGTCATAGAAACTTTACAGCGAAATGTAGCGCAATTACAAGCTGAGAAAGCAGAATATCTCAGCAACCAAACTAATTCCCCAGAACCACCTCAACAACCAGTTCCCAAGGAAAACTTAAATACCCTGATTTCTCTGTTGGAAAGCAGGATAGAACATTTGATCAAAAACCCGAATCTATCCACAGAATTACAGCAAATGTATTTAAATTTAGCAATAACGGACATTGACAAAATGCGCCATTGCTATCATTCATCGACATAACTCCTCAATACCCTGTTCACTGGCATGAAGAGAATTTTCAATTCTGTTTGATCTTATACTATTTGAAAATTGTGTAGTCGTTATACTCAATACTAAGGTTCTACCTGGGAATTGATGAAGTGGCAAAACAAACCACTTCATTTTTATTGTGAAAATGGTGAATTTTCAATCATTAACTAATTCATCGTGCCATTTTTCCCGTTTTGGGCGTTTCTCTATTTCTCTCACTTCACCGTCATTCATTCTATCTATATACCAAGTTCCCCATTTTAAAGCTTTTTGTCTTTCTAAATGGTCAATAAATTGAATTATGGGTTGATCTAAGTCAATAGGAGATTTTAAATTAAACTGAATAGTTTGAAAAATTTTGTTGTCGTCTTTGATAAAGTCTTCAGCCACAAATTTACTCAGCCATAAAACCAAGCGATTATGTAATCTACCGAAAATACCCAAGCGTTTTTTAGTCATTAATATTGTCATTATTTCTGCTCTACCCGCTTCTATTAAACGGGAAGCAAATATAAGATGAAATTGTAAAAAATCTAAACTAATTGTAATCATTCCTGTCATCCCATACCAATAACAAAGATGATAATGAACTGGTTTTTTATAAAAAGGACGAATCAATTTTATTAACCAAGAGTCTGGACTTTCTTGGGTAGTATTGGTAAAGGTAATGGCATTTTCATTGAGTTCTTGTTTTTCAAAATTAAACTCTGATAGTAATTTATGAACTGTGTTAAAATGTTGAGCATCAATAGCATTAATCATAAAAACATTAGGGTGACAGTTGGTGATAAATCTTGCACTCAAAGCACTGTCAGATTCTTCCATTTCCAACTCAGGAATAAACGGTAAAGGTTGTTGTGGTGTTTCTCCTGTCCAAACCCAAATTAACCCATATTTTTCAGCAGTAGGCCAACTTTTAGCTTTAACTTTAACAGGTTCTTCTAAACAAGGAATTTCTACACAAAAACCTTCAGAATCAAATTTCCAATGATGAAAAAAACAGCGTATTTCATTACCTTCTACTGTTCCTTCTCCCAGATGAGCGCCAAAATGAGGACAGTAAGCATCTAAAATCACAGCTTGTTTATCTTCACCACGATAAATTACTAATTCTCTACCCAAAATTGTCACGGGTTTAACTTCACCAACTCGTAACTTTTTAGAAGGTATTACCCAATACCAACCTTCAATAAAACGTTCTGGTTGATTGAAAATCTTAGGTTTTCTAGTATGGTTAAAATTTGCTGAATTGACGTTCATTTTTAGATTTATACTTATAGTCAAGGGGGTAATCTAGAAATATCACACCCAGCAAATAAAAACGGTTATTTTCGGTACTTCATTGGTGATTGGTGATTGGGTAAGATTGTTAACCTATTCCCTATTCCCTATTCCCTATTCCCATTCTTATGTTATCATCAAAACAAGAGTTGGGAAAATCTGCTGTGTTAATTGAAGATAAACAACTACTTTTAATTGGTCAGGTAACAGAAAAAAGTGGTGTTCCTATTAGAACAATTCGTTATTATGAAAGTTTAGGTTTAATTCAAGCATCAGCACGTACTGAAGGAGGTTATCGACAATTTTCGTCTGATGTATTAACTCGATTATCTTTTATTAAAAGAGCGCAACATCTGGGTTTAAGTTTAGAAGAAATTAAAGATATTTTGGAAGTTTATGATCACGGTAAACCCCCTTGTTGTGAAATTCAAGAAAAACTCCAAGCAAAGTTATCACAGATTGATCATCAAATTGAGCAATTATTAACTTTACGCTCAGAAATTAATCAATTACTTTCCGGTTGGCAAAATACAGAAATCAAACCTGAAGATACTATTTGTCCAATTATTCAGAAATAAATTTGGTAATTGGTAATTGGTAATTGGTAATTGGTAATTGGTAATTGGTAATTGGTAATTGGTAATTGGTGATTGGTAATTGGGTTATTAAACTCCCTATCTTCCTACCTTCCTACCTCTGATTTACTAAAAATAAACCACCATAATTCTAAACCTATTAAACCTAAACCAGCAATAGTTACTGCAAATTTTAATTCTAAAGGTTGCTGAATAATTTGAAACTGTTGATTTTGATTATGCTGTGAATGTGAATAGGAATTTTCTGCTGTTGCTGGACTTGATGTTAATAACATTAAACAAGCAAGACTTACCCACAGGATTTTGTGATTGAATTTTTGATTGAATTTTTGATTGAATTTTTGAGTTAATGTTTTATTTAACATTTAATTGACTCCTGCTTGAAACTTACGTAATCTTAAAGCATTGCTAACTACAGAAACGGAAGAAAGTGCCATTGCTGCACCTGCAAGAATGGGGTTAAGTAACCAACCGAAAATAGGGTAAAGAATACCAGCCGCAACAGGGATACCAATGATGTTATAAATAAAAGCAAAGAAGAGATTTTGCTGAATATTATTAATGGTAGCGCGACTAAGTTGAATAGCGGTGACAATTGCTTGCAAATCTCCAGAAATTAAAGTAATATCACTTGCAGCGATCGCCACATCTGTACCTGTTCCAATAGCTATTCCTACATCTGCTTGCGCTAACGCTGGTGCATCATTAATACCATCCCCCACCATGGCGACAATTTTAGATTTTGGATTTTGGATTTTGGATTGTAATGATTTTACAATAGCAGCTTTTTGATCAGGTCTGACTTGAGCGAAAACTTGAGAAATACCAACTTGATGAGCGATCGCTTCCGCAGTAGGTTGATTATCTCCTGTTAACATTACCACTTCTAAACCCATCTTTTGCAATGTTTTTACCGCTGCTGTTGAGGAAGGTTTTAAAGCATCCGCAATAGCCATTATTCCTGCTAATTCTCCGTCAACAGCAATTAAAATGACAGTTTTTCCTCCGGTTTCCCAAGCAATTTTATATTCTTGCAAAGCATCGGTATTAATTGCTAATTCATTTAACCATCGTTCTGTCCCAATTTGCACTGAATGATGATTAACAATACCTTGTACACCACAACCAGCAACAGCTAAAAAATCCGTAACTTCTGTTAAATTAACTTGTTGAGATTCGGCATATTTTACCACAGCTTCCGCTAGAGGATGTTCAGAATTTCTTTCTACAGATGCAGCTAATTTTAATAAATTCATTTCATTTTGATTAGCTGTACCTTTAGCAGTCACAAAATCTGTAACTGTGGGTTTACCTTGAGTTAAAGTCCCCGTTTTATCAAGTACAATAGTTTTAATTTTATGTGCTAATTCTAAACTTTGGGCATCTTTAATTAAAATACCATTTTCCGCACCTTTACCAGTTCCTACCATGACAGAAGTAGGAGTAGCTAAACCCAAAGCACAGGGACAAGCGATAATTAAAACACCCACCATTGTAATCAGAGAAAGGGTAAAATTACCTGTAAAATTAAACCAAATCAAAAAAGTTGCGATCGCAATAGCAATAACAGCAGGAACAAACCACCCTGTTACCTGATCTGCTAATCTTTGAATAGGAGCTTTAGAACCTTGAGCTTCTTGGACTAATTTCACAATTTGTGCTAAAAAAGTATCCTTACCTACCCTAGTTGCTTTAAATTTAAAACTACCAGTTTTATTAATTGTCGCCCCAATAACTTCATCTCCTGGTTGCTTTTTCACAGGTAAACTTTCACCCGTTACCATCGCCTCATCTACCATTGAATTACCATCAATAACTTCCCCATCAACAGGAATTTTTTCCCCAGGACGCACCAAAATTATATCATTAATAATTACATCTTGAATAGGAACATCAATTTCTTTTCCATCCCGCACAACTCTAGCAGTTTTCGCTTGTAAACCTATTAATTTTCTAATAGCTTCCGAAGTTTGTCCCCTAGCGCGATGTTCCAAAAACCGCCCCAATAAAATTAAAGTGACAACCATTGCTGCAACTTCATAATAAACATGAGTTTCTAAACCTTGGGAAATAAAAAAACCAGGGAAAAGCGTAACCACTACAGAATAAAAATAAGCCGCACCAGTACCCAAAGCGATTAAAGTATCCATCGTTGCGGTGTGGTGTTTTAAAGACTTCCAACCATTTCTAAAAAACGAACCTCCACACCAAAACTGCACCGGAGTTGTTAATATTAACTGCAACCAAGGATGATGTAAAAAATCAGGAATAAAAGGTAATTTTAACCCTGTCATCATCGGTAAAGAACCGACAAACAGGAATGTGCTAATTATCCCCCCTGTCCATAATTTAAGCTTTAATTCTTGTTCTTCTGCTATTTTCTGGACTTGTACCACATCATCTTCACCCTGTGCTTCTACCATAGAAAAAGATGAATAACCAGCATCTTCAATAGCAGCTTTAATTTCTGTTAAATTAGTCTGTTGTGGTTCATAATTAATTGTTGCTTGTTCTGCACCAAAATTAACATTGCAATTAATCACACCAGGAACTGCAAGTATAGCTTGTTCCACATTATTAGCACAGGAAGCACAACTCATTCCTTTGAGTTTGAGAGTAATATTATTCATAATTTAGAGTAGGGAATAGGGAATAGGGAACAGGGAACAGGTCTAATAAATTTCTCCCCATCTCCCTAACTATTAAGCTGGAGGATAACCAGCAGCAACTAAAGCTTCTTTAATAGCAGTTTCTGAAGCTTGAGTATCGACATTGACAAGTTTGGTTTTGGGATCAGCTTCCACATTAGCGTTAGCATCTACGGCTTTAACTGCATTGGTAATATTGTTGGCACAAGCAGAACAAGCCATTCCCGGAACTGTAAGTTTGATTGTCATAACCTTAAACAAGAAAGTGAAAAAATCAAGTGAACAAAAAATTAAGATTCAACTGATAACTGATAACTGTCACCTGTCACCTGTCACCTTTTCCAACTGCTGCAATTTCTCAAGTTGGGCTGTTTGCGTTTTGATGATAGCTTGAGCTAAATTGCGAATTTGTGGCTCATTAGCATTTTCAGCAGTTGTCTTTGCCATCTTCACTGACATTTGTTGATGGTGAATCATCTTCCGCAAAAATTCCTGGTCAAAGTTGGGGGCATTTTCTAAAGCTTCTAAACTCATCATTCCTCCCATACCGTTACCTCTACCCATACCACCCATACCACCCATGTCCATACAATTCATAGCACCAGCGGGCAATTCTGCGCCATATAACTGTTTGTACAAAGCTTGTAATTGCTCAATTTCTTGGGTTTGCTCGGTTTTTATCTCAGTAGCCAACGCTATTATCTGGGGATTTTTCGCCTTCTGTATGGCCAAATCTGCTATTTTCACCGTTTTCTGAAAATGATGGTTCATCATGATCAGAAAACGCTGATCTTCCTGTTGCTGGGGCATGGTATGGGGCATGGTGTTTGTCTCACCAGCAGGGGTAGAAGGCGAATGTTGATGTGGTTGGGCTATGGCGCTATTGGTGAGGGATAAAGCGGCAAGTAAACCTAAAATACCAAAGTTGACTGATTTGTTAAGCATCACTTTTGCTCCTTTCGCTTCCCAAGGAAGGTTTAGGGCATTTCTGCCAAAAATCAGCAATTTGTTTTACCTATGTTACCAATTTTTGGCTGAGAGTCCTGTTGTGTTGTCTAATTTATCCTAAACCCTCTAGTCCACTAGAGAGTCTAGATTTATTTTACAAATCTTTAAATTTTAGTAAATCTTAATTAAATCTTAATTTAGACATTAATAGCCCTTGGATTATTCAAATACACATATTATCATAACCAGTCCAGAAGTCAAGACCCTTGGAAAATCGTTATCTGGAAAAAGCTTATTGACAGAAATTCTCAGAATTTTGGCGGTAAAAATGACTTGTGTAACTTTTTTGGCATTTTTTGGCAAAATGCTATTTAAATAATTTATATATTGGCGTTGATTAGTTTGCCTATTCTAATCAGATCCAAAAGCAACTGGCAAAATAGCATCAGTTAAAATTGCACCTTTGAGGTTAGCACCTGTTAAATTTGCACCTCTGAGGGTTGCACCTGTTAAATTTGCACCTGCTAAATTGGCATATTTCAAATTAGCCCCAGTTAAATCAGTATTGGTTAAATTAGCCTCACTGAAATTAGCGCGGAATAAGTAAGAACTTCCTAAATGTGATTTAGTTAAATTTGCCTTATAAAAATTAGCTTGATAAAGATAGCTTTGCATTATTTCTGCTTCATACAAATTAGCTTCTGACAAGTCAGCATTAATTAAATTAGCACCCATCAAATTAGCAAAACTCAGATTACTGCGGATGAGTTTACTATCTGCTAAATCGACATTTTTTAAATTAGCGTTGTGAAAATCAGTACCAATTAAATTAGCGTCTGTAATGATTGCACAGATGAGGTTAGAGGCTTTTAAATCAGCACCAATTAAAGAGACCTGAGATAAATTAGCCTGTGTCAAAATGGCATCTTGCAAATTAGCGAGACTCAAATTAGCTTGAGAAAAGTTAGCTTCGATTAACTTAGCGTGAGAGAGATTAGCACTACTTAAATTTGCACCTTGAAAATTTGTTCTGACCAATAAAGCATAACTTAAATTTACCTTATTTAAATTCACACCTTGGAGATTTGCACCCCGAAAGTTTTCTCCTACTAAGTTAGCGGTACTCAAATCAATTTCAATTTCCGGGTTTTCTTTTCTCCATCCTGTCCAAGTGACTGCACCTGATTTTAATAAAGTTAGATGTTGTTGATGTGCCATTTTTATTAATCCTTTTATTCTTGACGCTGACTTTGAGGAGTGCGGCCTGGTACATTTTCAATTGCGGTTAAAGCTCCAGCTGCACCGGCTAAAATATCTCGTTCCGTTCCTCCTAAATAAAGTCGCCCAAAACTGCCGACAGCTTGCACTTCCAGAATATTAATTGCGGCTGCTTTTTCCGCTTCATTAGCTGCCAGTGCAGCGTAAGCAGCGGGTTCAACTTCTAAAACATAGAGGGTTTGTCCTGCCAGTAGCAGTTGTCCGCGACGGGTACGGTTGATGAGTTGGGTTTGGTAAGCGTCAATGTTGCGGATGATCTGGCTAGAAACCACACGGGGTTTAAGACAGTCTTCTTTTCTGACTCCCAACAAGTCTAAAATCGCTTGTCCTGCGGCTCGTGTTTCTCCTTGAGAACCGGAATGTATTTCCAAAAGTCCATAAAGTCGTTCTACTATCTGCACTCCCGGACGGACAGAAGCGGATTTTAAGGCTACGTCTGTAACTTTATTGATTTCAATACCGGGTGAGATTTCAATCCACAGGGATGTATCCCCTGGTAATGGTAAAAAACCTTGGGCTACTGTTCCCATATATGCTGCGTGTTGCGGTTGCAGGTTGTCTAGAAATACGAAACTGCGTAATTCTATGCCCAAAGTGTTTTTCTCCAGTTATGAGTATGAGTATGTAATATATGAGTTTACCGATAAAGGCTGCATCTGAGAAGAAGGAGATCAAGGAGTCAGGAGTCAGGAGTCAGAAGGCAGGAGGCAGGAGGCAGGAGGCAGGAGGTAAAAGTCGAGGCAGAGCCTCTTGGTGGCATTCCCAGTCTGAGACTGGGAACGAGATAAGGAGTCAGGAGGCAGAAAGCAGAAGGCAGAAGGCAGAAGGCAGAAGGCAGGAGGCAGGAGGTAAAAGTCGAGGCAGAGCCTCTTGGTGGCATTCCCAGTCTGAGACTGGGAACGAGATAACGAAGTAACTTCTCCCTGCCCTTTGCTCCCTATTCCCTATTCCCTTAAAACGGTGTTACTGTTTGTAAATGCAGATGTTCCCCGGTGTGGAGATGTTTAAATGTGATTTCTCTGGCGTGTAGATGTAATCGAGTAGCGTTAGCATTGCAACCATATAGGCGATCGCCTAATATATTAATTCCCAATCCTGCTACATCCGCAGCATGAACCCGTAACTGATGAGTTCTTCCTGTTAGGGGTTTAAATTCTACACGGGTGTAATTTCCTTTTTTTCCGATAACTCGAAATTCCGTTACACTGGGTTTACCTTTTTCCCAATCTACTTTTTGATAAGGTCGGTTTTCAGGATCTCCCCACAATGGTAAATTAATAATACCTTTTTCTCCTTGTTCTGTGGTCAGTGAACCTGCAATAATAGCTTCATATATTTTATGTATTTGTCGGTTGGCAAATTGCTGATTTATCTGTGCATAAGTGTTTTGATCCCGTGCTAAGATTAAAATCCCAGATGTTTCTTGATCTAAACGATGCACTGACATTAATTCCCAATCATACAAATTTCGTAAACGACTTAAAACACTGTCTTGGTTTTCTACATACCGCCCTGGTACTGATAATAATCCCGGTGGTTTATTCACTGCAATTAACCATTCATCTTGATAAATAATTTCTAAGTTTGAAAAATCAGAAGTTGCAATTTTTAAACCAGATAGCAAAAACCCCATCAACGGTTGACATCTTTCAACACAAGCACCATAAAATTTTCCTGGAATCTTATCTTGAATTGTATCCTGAATTGTATCCTGAATTTTATCATATTCTGAAGATTCACCCCACCAAAATTCCGCCATTGCTAGGGGTTTTAAGTGATGAGTTGCTGCATAATGTAACAACTTGGGAGCGCAACATTCACCTGTACCTGTAGGTGTTCCTGTTGGTATTAATTGTTGGATAGATAAAGATTTTCCATAAAAATTAGTTAATTTATAAGCTGCGTGCATTTGGTTTTGTAATTCCCTGGATAGCTCTTTTCTCTGTTGTTTGAGTTCTCTAATTCTGTTATTTGTGGCTGTTATTTTATCATGTAAAGGCTGTAAAACTTCATTTTGACTACGTTTGAAGTATTTTCTTTCAATTCCCTGCTGACGGCTTTCTGCTTCTAGTTCTGCTAAAGCAAGTTCTAACTTTTCTCCTGTGAGGTTTTGTTGATATTGTTGACGTTTTTCTTGTCGTTGTTTTTTACTATAATTATGTTCTAAACTCATGTTGTCTAACTGTTGTTGAAATTTAGCAGCTAAGGTTTCATATTGTTGTCGTTCTGGAATTTGTTGAAGTTGAATAATTTCCTGTTTAATTTTTTCCAATTCTATTAAAGTTTGCTTTTCTGCTAAAGCTATTTCTGCTCTTCCGGGAATAGGTGAAACCCAACCTGCAACTACACTTAAACCATTTAAAAGACCAGAAAAAGCTTTAATAACTCTTTGTTCACCGTTGGGTAATTCAACTAATAGAATACCATACATTTTCCCTTCATTATTATAAAGTTGATTTTCCCGAAGTTGCTGCATTAAACTTTTAGCAATAGCTTCACTTAACGCCGTGCGTGGTAATTTCAGAAGTTCCCCTGTTTGGGGACATTTTCCCTCATAGTAATAGTTAGGTGGTGCAATTTCAATCTCCATATCTGGGTTAATAAAATCTGATAAATGATGTAAAATTACCATCTGAAAATTACCATCTATTTTCTAGTGTTTTTTATAGTAATTTTAATGACTATTGAACATTTATTGAAGATTTAACTTAGCTTATTATTGACGCAATACTGTCTCTTTCAAACTCTCTTGCCTTTGTGTACTTTGCGCCCTTTGCGGTTCAATCATAAGCAAACGGACATGATTTTACAAAACAATTACCAAAGTTTCCTTAATTGTTTACTAAATACTTAAATCATCCATTTCCTAAAAACTTAGCTTTCATTTCCTCCAATTCTTTATCTATAGCATCGTTATTAGTAGTAACAGAAGATTGTTGGTTAGCATTTTTTGATGGAACTTTACCACCTGTAAACTGTGTTTTGATTTCTAGTAATTCTTTCTCAATTTGACTAGGAGTTTGAGAATTAACAACTGGTTGAGAAGTAGAACGTTTTTGTTTAACTGGTTGAGTAATTATTGTCGGTGGGATAACTGCGGAAGTTTGAATATTTAAATTGTTATTTATGTTATTTAAATCTTGCAGAACTTCCTGAGTTGTTTGATAACGCCGACCAGGGATAGTTTCTACCATTTTATCAATAATATTACCCAATTCGTTACTAACGGGAGTTGGTAAATTTTGTCGCCATATCCAAGCAGCGTTATGGGTATCGTAACTATCAAAAGGCGATCGCCCTGTTAATAAATTAATACAAGTTACTCCCAAACTATAAATATCACTGGCAAAAATTGCCCTTCCCCGCATTTGTTCTGGTGCAACATATTCAGGACTACCTATACTTGTTCCTGTATGATTTAAAGCTGTACTTGTAAAAGATTTTGCAGCCCCAAAATCAACAATTACTAACTTATTATCATTAATACGACGAATAATATTTTCTGGTTTAATATCGCGGTGAATGACTTGTTTACTATGACAAAATTGTAATACATTTAATAAATCATTCAACAATTGTCGAATTTGATTTTCATTAAAAGTACCTTTGTTTATTAATTCATGAGCTAAATTTTGCCCATCAATAAATTCTTGGACTAAATACTGTCTGTCATCTTGAGTACAATAAGCCAACAGCGCGGGAATTTGGGGATGTGTTCCCAATTCATCTAACTGAATAGCTTCCTGATTAAATAACTCTATTGCTTTTTGTACCGTATTTGTACCCTGTGCTTGGGGAAAAAATTGTTTAATTACACAGGGAGGTTTTGAGGGTTTATCCTCATCCACCGCTAAAAAAGTCCTACCAAAACCACCTTGTCCGATGGGTTTGATAGGGCGGTAACGTTCTTTTAAAAGTAACTTAGTACCGCAAGTTAGGCAAAACTTGACATCATCAGGGTTTTCCGGTTTGGAACAATGGGGGTTAAGACAGTAACTCATAAAGGCGATCGCTCACTTGTCTATATTATGCCTTGTGCTTTGTTAAATGTTAATTGTTAAGATTATTCAAGAAAAGCATAGTATAACAAAAAAGGTAAACAAATTGGACTTTGATAATCATGAAAAATCAATTTTCTTGGACTCAACAATGGTATCCTATTAGTCCCACCCAAGTAGCACAAAATTTACTTTAGGTCTGGTCTGATCATAGTTTAACAGCATTTACAGATTGCACATCCAAATAACCAGCTACCATTCCCGACACAGAACTGGATATTAATGTAAGCGACTGGTTTATGTTTGAAGCACCAATATGTTAATTATCATCAGCTTGTTAGTAAAATTACTCATATAATTGGCAGTAATATCAACAATTATTGCTGTTTGTAGTTCTTTGGCATTTTATTTATTAGATGATCCTAGTAATTATATTGTGTAACAATACCTTAGCCATTTTCCCGTAGGTTGGGTTGAACGAAGTAAAACCCAACGTATTTGTTGGGTTTCGTTCCTCAACCCAACCTACAAATCAAGATATTTTTGATTTTGGCAAAGGTATTGGTGTAAAAATCAGAATTACCTAAAAGTTTAAAGTTTAATTTGCACAAGTTTTTATATTTTTTATATTTTTTATATTAAATTGATAAAATCTTTATTTTCTTCAAAATTTTATATGTTAAGCTAACCACCATTACGGTAAATAAAGTACCAAAACTTTTTACAGGGATATCTTCAAGATATAAACGTTAATTCATGCCCAGGGTAGATAACTTGAAATAAAAGATAATTGTCCCTGCTGAATTAACAATCAAGCCACATCTAATCCATGTTATTGGTACTCATACAGGGGCATTTTATTAGTTGGTGAGCAGTCCAGATAGCTAATTATCAATAATAATCATAGACCAAATAAATTTAGCATTATATCTGGACTGATTTAGTAGCCGAAATATCAAAACCTAATTCACTTTTTTTAAACTATTGAGGATTAACAGATGGTTCTTACTTTGAGAAAAACAATTCGTGATATTGTCTTCAGCAATCGCCAATTAGCAAAATTGTACTACTCAGTTAGCTTGACTCAACCTGTTTTACCACACTGGGTAGGTAATGACTACTACCGCACAAAATCATCATGGGAATTACAACCCCATCTCTGTCCATGTGATCTTGAATTAATCGAATATTTGCAAAAATATAATATTCAGGATCGGACAGTGTTTCATTTTGGTACAGGCGCTCATCACATTTTAGGATTAGAAAATCAGAAGTTAACAAAACCCAATGAAATTATTGGTATTACTGCTTCTATTCCTGAACATGAAGCTTATGTGCAAATGTGCCGTAAAAATCGTCATTTGGCTAAATTTTACAAGGTACTTTGTACAGATATCTACACTCTCACAGATCGTTCTTTACCAATGTTAGATGTGGTTGCACTCTTTCATATTGGTGAATTTTATATGGCTGAAGAAGCTCCCTTTGTGCATCATAATGATGAATCAATGGTTGATTTATTTCTCAGAAAATTGAATCCTCACGGGAAAATACTGTTCTATACACAGTCTGTAGGTTATGCTAAAGCTGAAGAAATCATCGAATCATTTACAGCCCAAGGTAAAATTTACCTAGTTGAAAAATACAAGAGTCTTTTGGTTTATGCTCAGAAACAGTAAGTTGAATCAAGCAGT
This sequence comes from Sphaerospermopsis sp. LEGE 00249, assembly GCF_014299995.1. NCBI lineage: Bacteria > Bacillati > Cyanobacteriota > Cyanophyceae > Nostocales > Aphanizomenonaceae > Sphaerospermopsis > Sphaerospermopsis sp. LEGE 00249. Next base: position 84,577 of record NZ_JACJUZ010000003.1, read on the forward strand.
GATGTGATATTAATTTAGAATAGGTAATATTTAGATCCCCCCAACCCACTTTTTAAGGGGGGCTAATACCAATTCTCTGTAATAATAGTGATTCAAGCGTTTTTAATAGAAACAATGGTGTGGTCATAAGATACGGTTGGGTTCTTTTTTCTTAAAACAGTACGATAATTAAGTGTTTATCCTAAAGCTGTATGAAATTCAGTAACTTCAGATTGTCCTAAAAAAGATTTTATCTCAACAGCTATTTTTTGACCTTCCTTTTCTGCTCCTAAAAGTCTTTCTGTTTCTAAATCAATTCTAAAATCAAGACCATCTACTGTAAATATTAAAGGATCATCAGTAATTAACCAACCATCTTTTTCTAAAGCTAACCTAACTGCATTGTGAAAAAAATCTTTTGCTGACATAAGAAGTTAAAGTGAGGATGTTTAATTATATTATTTTTCAGTCTTGTAATTGTAATTGAGCAATGTGGGAAAATTCCCTGTTAGTAAATCATCAGAATGCTTCTCTTTCAGGTTGTTCTAATTGTGGATGTCTAATAAATATTTCATCTTGGATACAACCATACAAATCACTCAATTTCATGGTTTGTTCTTTGGGTGAATTTTTCTTGATTTGTTGAATTATCTCTTCCTGTTCTTCTGCGGGAAGTTGTAAGACAAGGTTGAGAATTTGCTCAAAGGTTATAAGAAGTGAGTATGTTTTTTGTGTCATAGTATTTTCTCAATTATTAATAGCTGAAAAATCTCTGTAAATCTTGATTCAGGCATTTAAGCAACTGCAAATTCTGTATATTGTCTGATATCGGCTGGTTGGAAGGCTAAAACAATTTGATTTTTAGGAATACCAGCGTTAACAAGTTCGTTAGCTATACCGTATTCTGTTCCGTCTCTTTGAATCCAGATTTTATCGTTGATAATGTCTATATGAACTAAGCAACCATGCACCCGTTGATTATTTTCCCAACCTAATGTTAGTAGTAGGTAATGGTTAGTGTTTTGGCTGATTATTAGTTGTCTTTCTAGTTCTCCGTAAGCGTAGGGAAGTTGGGAATATTCCGTTAATATTTTTTGAATGATTTGGCGATATTTATCTAAGGTATCCATTGCAGTATTTCCTCTCGTTTTGGATCGAAGACAAGTAAACAAAGGCGTTGATTTTCTAATAATATTTTACCAATTGGTTCTTGAAATAGTTGTGATTTTTGTTTCGCGCAAAGAAAAAATGAAAACCGAAACCAAGGTTTTTGTAATGTTACCTATTGACAAATGATAACGGTTACGTATAATAGTACGTAAATCATATTTAGATTAAATCAGCGTTTCTGGAAAACGCAAGTATCATGTCAATTGCAATTTTTAGCAATGCGTTCTCAGATGAGCTAGTTACATTACAGCCACTGAGTTGAATCGTCAACCTGGACGAATTCTAGACAAAGCTTATGAACATCCAATCACAATTACTCGCAATGACCAATCTTTTGCGCTATTGCGTCGTGTAGATATGGCTTATCTTGTGAAAGGGGTAACACAAAGTAAGGCTGTTTTTGAGGTGTTATCGGTTGCATTTCAGTTATTATTAGGACAAAAAATAGGTTATGAGCATCCTTATGGATGGTTAAGCGTATTTGATGCTGATGAATTGCAAGATTTTATTAAAGAAGTGAGTGAGGCTTTTCGCTTAACTGATACTTCTAATGAAGCTTGGGATTTGATTGATGCTACTATTCATGAATGGCATGAAAGTGCGATCGCAATCACCAGTCCTGACCTAGCAGCAGCTTTTAATGATGAAAATAAAGAGGGTAAATCATGTTAAAATTTATGTTCAAATAATGATAAAAGTTGCAATTAAGCACAATTTAAGTTAAAATAATAACTGGAGTTTAAGTTAATAAGATGACTTACATAACATCAAAAAGAATGGTAAGAAGAGGAAGAATTTTTCCTGAATTGACTATATCACCAGAAGAATTAGCCAGACGAGAAGCAGAAGATGAAATATTTTATCAACGTTGTCGGGCAATTTTTGAGCGTGTCCGTCCTGAATATATTGAAAATCACTATGGTTGGTATATTGCTATAGAACCAGATAGTGGAGAATATTTAATTGATCAGGATAGGATGGAATCTCATAAAAGAATGTTGGAAAAATATCCTCAAGCTAGACATTTCGTTTTTTGTTTGAATGAAACGGGGACAACTGGCACAATATGATAGAGGGTTATTTTGGAGAAAATGGGCAATTATTTTTTGAAATTGAATTAGTTAATGATAGCTTAAATCTTCCTATAGATGCCCTATTTGATACGGGATTTGCAGGTTTTATGGCTATTAATACACAAGATTTAGATGGATTAGAATGGGTGTATAGTGGGGAGGAAATGTTACGGACTGCGAAAGGTGAATCAAAATTTCAGATTTATTTAGGTCAAGTGATATTAGACGGAAAGCAGTATCAAATTCCGGTGAATGTTGGTAAAGGAATTAATGAAGTTTTATTGGGTTCTGAGTGGTTAAAGTTGTTGCGTTTGGTGGTGGATTTTCCAGAAGGTATTTTGACTTTGGGATGATTTTTTATCTCACGCAGAGACGCAAGTTCTATTACTTTGGTTAAATAATTTTCTGTGTGTTTTGTTAATACTGTTTTGACTAATTTAGGATAATTTATTGTTTCTATAAAATAATCTCCTGTTTGATGGGTGGAAATACTAGCAATTTTAATTGATGTCAGGTATGATAGTTTCAATCTTTTATTTTCGTAGGTTGGTTAAGCGAAGCGCAACCCAAAGCAGTTAAATTATAAAGATGTTGGGTTTCGTTCCTCAACCCAACCTACGTAACTAAAGGTTTTATGGAAAATAAAAAAAGGAAAATAAAATTAAGTATTAAGGAATATATTAGGATCAAATTCCTCATCAAATTCTCCAATTAGTGTTTCTCGAATTTCCGTAAAATCCTGAACTAAGCTAAAAAGATCTTCTGTTTTTTGTAACATTGGAGAATTAGTTTCTTTATCAATATCTCTCAGCTTTTTAATATTATCAAATAACGTTTGATCAGAATACCATGCCCTTCCAAATCGCACTTCTTTAATTTTGATTTTATTCTTATCTTCAATTAGCTCCTGGAAGTTTTTAAGTGAACTTTCAGCTATTGTGAAAGCTTCGTTATGTTCTATTACTACCGGACGTTTTCTAGCTTTACGATTACGAATACGTTTTTGTTTGCCTTGAATCTGCTCTTTTAATGCTTGAATTATTTGTTCAGCTTGCTCTTTCTTTTGTTCATTAATTTTATTTAATCTCTCCTGTCTTTTTTCACTAGGACTTTTTTCTTTAGGATATTTTTCTAGATAAGCTGCTACTGCTTGTTCTTGATATTCCTTGATGTTATTGTCAATTTTAAAAGTATTTGCAAATAATTCGACTAACAGTTGAATAGTTTCTTTATTTTGGACTGCCCATATATAAAGTGGCGTGGTTTGTGAATACTTACTCCTAAGTTCTGAAATATTTTCTTGGCGACTTTTAATATATGCTTTGTGATGTGTCATTTCTTGCTGAGAGTATTTACTTGCTTTTTTATGTATTCTGCTGCTAGTTTATCAGACTGAAGATACAGTTTGTCTATCTTTTCTTGAGCATAATTTCCTAACTTGCCTGTTTCTAAAGCCTTTTCTATTCCAATAAAACTACTTTTAACTTGTATAGGAAAATAGCAATCATTCCATTGAATTATTACATCCCATCGTAAACCAACATCAGCGACACTATCAGATGGAGTTTGAGCCGCAGTAATTCCAGGAAGTGCATTCAAAGCACAACAAATAACATCAACAGTTTTTTGTCCATGTTCATGATTACTGCTTGTTTCTAAATAGCCTCCAAGAAATTCGTTACACATACTCCCAACAAATTCAGGAGATTGAGAATAGCATTTACCCCGGATACCATACAAATTGCGATCAATTCTACCGGAAAGTACAAAACGATTTTTGGCATCTTGAAATAGTTCTAACTCCCCAGCACTTTTTGAAAGTTGTATAAGACTGGAAACAAGTGATTTACTGTCTATTTTAGATTCTTTAATTTTTTGTTGCTGCAAGAAAACCAAACATTTTTCTAGCAGCAATTTTTGCTGATCTTTTGTCAGTGATTGCCACCATTTATTAGTGGCAATTCCATCATTTATCCCGTTTTGCCACTCTAAAATTACATCAGGGGGAATGGAAATTGGTAAATTAAAATTTAGGATCATAAGATAATTCTCCAGTATTAGATAAGTGATTAAATTATTTCAAATCTTGATAAATTAATATAATTAAGAAACTTTATTAATACAAGTTAATACACCATATTAGCAATAAATACATTACCAAAAAATATAGATTAATTAACTAAACATCTGCAAAAAAGCCTTCAAATCATTTAATATAGGATGTTCAAAATCCCATATTTCTGATTTATTGGACATTGCATATTCAAAACTACATTTTTTCTCGGCTTGCTTTTTTTCCTTATTTGAACAAGTATCAAATCTTAAATACATAGAAACCCAAAATTTATTAAAATCCTTAATTTTGATTTTTTTTCCATGACTTTCTAAACAATCTTTCCAACTTTCTAAGCAGTCAGCATAAATCGAATTTTCTTTCTTAATCGTTTTTAAAACTGTTTCCAACTCTCCTTCTCCATTAACATTCGTAAAGTAACAAGCTAGTTGAAAATTAAAACTATCAAAATTTATATCCACAAAATTATTAATTTTTGTCAATAATTGTGTTCGTGGAAAAACTGCTTGAATGCAATCATTAACAAAATTAATTCTCTCAATTTCTTGTTTATCATCAATATCAATAACAATACCTATTCGTTCAACTTTACCTTTTTGTATATCCGCTTTTAAATCATAAAGAGCTTCTTTGAGTTTTTTAGGATCTAACCCTTTCATTGATTTATAATCGTCCTCCGAAATCATAATCGCAGGAGCAACTTCTATATTAAAATTAAGGTAACGAATAATTGCCTGTAAAAAATATTGATCATTTTTACTTTCTACAATCAAAATATTGCTACTCACCTCTGACCTCCTTATTGTGAGTTATACCATACTCTAAAGTATCTAAATCTCTCTTAATAGCAACTATTTTACCAGTTTTCACATTTCTAGTTAACTCAAAATGAGCAGCCATATTTTCATACTCAGCACCAGCTTCAATAAAAGATTTAATCATTTCTAAACTGTGAGTTGTAGCAAATATTTGTATGTTTAACTCCCTAGCTAATCTGTACAAAATACTCCAAAAAGCAACTTGATTTGAGTGATGAATACCATTTTCTATCTCATCAATTAATATAATACTATTCTCATTATTCACAATCCTTAAAATAATATCCGCAATACGATTTATGGCATCACCAAACAAAGCTAAAGGCAACCTTTTTTTTCCTTCTTTCTTCACCCAAATATTTCCTTCACCAATAGTCATTGTCTCTATACTAATAATAGCAGGATCAATAACTTGAAAGGTGCTGAGAAGTTCTTGATCTTTATCTTTTAAACGAGATTTATCAAATTCCTCTGCCAATTCCCTGCTACCAACTCTTAAGAAGGAGGGGATAAAAAAAGCATCTTTAATATCAGGAACTTTAATATCTCTGGCTATAATACCCTTAACACTAGACATGATTAATGTTTCAAATGCTTCTCCATTATTAATTGTTGTTTTTAGGTGCATTACAGATTTTACAGACTCACTTCCTGAAAAAAGACTAATAAGTTTTTCGTTATCATCATTATTATCCTGTTGATATGTATCTTCTAAATTTTGGACAGATTCATCTACAAATACTTCAATTTTTTTGGATGAATCATTTTCTAGGATAGCTTCAATCTCTATTGGATTATTTTTATTTTCTTCAAAAAAGAAGTAATTCCAGGTATTTTCTGGTAAAGATTGTCTAAACTTTGATGATTCTCTTCTTATTTGTCTTAGTAAAAAAATAGTATCTGGTCTTGGTTTACTATTAAGAAATAATGCTTCTAATAATGCAGTTTTACCAATATTATTTTTTCCACTAATTAAATTAATTTTCTCGAAACCAGATATTTCTAATTCCTCAAAATATCTAAAATTTTTAATCCTAATATTTTTAATCACTGTAACCTCCATACTATGTGATCATTCCCAGTTGGGTTATCGGTTTGACGTTAAGTTGACACCAATTGCTAAACCCCTACATTTTATAGACAGGGAATTAATTCCCTGTCGGGTTATGGGTTTTACTAATAAATTAAGTTCCAGACTGCCAAGAATTGATATACTCAACCTGATCAGCAGTCAAACTATCAATTGCAATACCCAACGCTTGCAACTTCAAACGAGCAATTTCTTGATCAACCTCAGTAGGAATAGAATACAAACCAGGTGCTAATTTACCCTTATTCTTCACCAGGTATTCACAAGCTAACGCTTGGTTTGCAAAACTCATATCCATTACCGCGCTAGGATGTCCTTCCGCAGCAGCGAGGTTAACTAAACGACCTTCACCCAGTACAATCACAGATTTACCACTGTTAAGAATATACTGCTCAGTGAAAGGTCTAACGGTTTTGATTTCCTTGGCTTGACTTGCTAAGTATTTCAGGTCTAACTCAATATCAAAGTGACCAGAGTTACAAACGATCGCCCCATCTTTCATTACGTCGAAGTGTTCACCCCGAACAACGTGCTTGTTACCAGTCACGGTAATAAACAAGTCACCTTGGGGTGCAGCTTCAGACATGGGTAATACCCGGAAACCATCCATTACCGCTTCAATCGCTTTAATGGGGTCAATTTCGGTAACGATAACGTTTGCACCCAAACCACGCGCACGTAAAGCAGTACCTTTACCACACCAGCCATAACCAGCTACTACAATGGTTTTACCAGCCAGCAAAATGTTTGTAGCGCGGATAATGCCGTCTAAGGTAGATTGACCAGTACCGTAGCGGTTATCAAAGAAGTGCTTGGTGTCTGCGTCGTTGACGTTCATTGCGGGGAAGGTTAACACGCCATCAGCCAACATAGCGCGTAAACGCACAATACCGGTGGTGGTTTCTTCGGTTGTACCGATTAAATCTGCAATTTGGTGTTGACGGTGTTTCACTAAGTCTGCAACCACGTCGCTACCGTCATCAATAATAATGTTAGGACGATGATCTAAAGCGATTTGCACGTGGCGGTTATAGGTGGCTGCGTCTTCGCCTTTAATAGCAAATACAGGAATTTCGTAATCTGTGACTAAACAAGCAGCCACATCATCCTGAGTTGATAAGGGGTTACTGGCAATTAAAACTGCATCAGCACCACCGGCTTTGAGGGCGATCGCCAAATGGGCGGTTTCGGTGGTAACGTGGGCGCAAGCAACTAAGCGCAAACCAGCAAAAGGCTTTTCTTTCTCAAAGCGATCGCGAATTTGCTTTAATACTGGCATTTCCCGGCCAGCCCAGTCAATACGTTGTCTTCCCAAGGGAGCGAGAGCGAGGTCTTTAACCTCGTGCTTTAATCTGGGAGCGGTTGCGGTCATGAAAATTATCCTCTAAAAAATGCAACAGGTTGATAAACCTTTACGTACTTTAACAATATTTTCTGACAAGTAGCCATATTTTCCGGTAAATACTCATTCCCGATTGATCAGCAAAGGTAATTTTTCATTGCTAGATAGTGGAACAGGCTTCTAGCCTGTTGACGGGCAAGACTTGTACTGAGTTTATCGAAGTATGCCCATCCCACATTTTATATTGAATTATGACCAGCTACTTAACAGTGAGTAGATTTGATTAAATCAATGAAGCCAAAGTTTGCATCAATAGCTGAGATTCCTTACTCATGTCACCTTGTAATAAAAGTTGATACCATTGATGTAACTGCTGCCGAGCTAAAGTATAAAGTGGATCATCAATACCTGAGTTAAAAAGTTCCATTATTGCCTGTCTTTGAGTTTTTCCGCGTCCTAAAATCCTCAGCCATAAAGTTGAAACATCTATAGGCAATTCACTGGTAACAACAATAGTAGTAGAGAAAATTGCAGGTAAATTATAAACCCCTGCAATATTTATAGCAGATGGTTTAATTCCAAATCCTCGAAAATGGTCAGGGAAAATCGAGGGGACGATGATCAATTGAGTTTTATTATCTTCTTCTTTTGATTTTTCCTGATCTGTATCTTTTAAAGTTTCATTGACAGGAATAATCCTACCATCAGCTTCACTTGTCCATGTTAAAAAATGATTGAGACAAGTTCGTAATTCCCAGATATTTGGTGTCCAGCGTAGAGGTGAAATAATACACGGATTTGAAGTAAATTCTCCCAATAGTCCCAAGGATGTCCTAGATTTATTGATGTCAGGTTCAAACAATACATCTACCATTTTTGCTTCTGCCACCACTTCAGGACTAACCAATATACGCGGGTGATCAGTAAAAATTGTTTTTATGTATGTACTTTCCCAGCCTAATCGAGAAGGATGTTTATAGACTCTCAATTTAGGGTTACGGGGAATAAGTTCATTGAGGAAAACATTACCATAATTACTAAGTAGTGCAAAAAGGTAATTTTGGGCAAAAATCACAAAAGATGGTCGAGACATAGACAATTTTTCCCAAATATTGTTTCTAATCTGTTCTGCATTTAATTAGCCATATTTTATCATAAATACCTATTAGCTATTACATACTACCTATATCTTCAACATAAGTAAGATTAAGACCCGATCTAACTTTTGGTTTTTTCATCTTTCTCTGGTAAGACTATAGGACTCCTATTTAATTATTTGCCAAAATTCTGTACACAAGAGGTCGTCAAAAGTAAGGGGTTTAGCAATGCTAAACCCTGACATAGATCATGAAACATCTGGTAAAAATTATCATAGGGACAATTCATGAATTGTCCCTACAGGGGTTTCGTGGTTATACACATTTCATGACCACAAAATGTCTATTACCCAAGGAGGTATTTAAGTGCTAGGTAAATTTTTAGCGATTACGGGTTCAATGATCATATCCATTGCACCCATACCTAAAGCTACAGCCCAGACACCGAATAATTTACCACAAATACCAGAAAGTTTACATAAAACTACATTTACTAAAAAAACATTAACTCAACCACAACAAGAAAAAGAAAATCAATTTTTAGAACAATTGGCGATCGCCTCTGGTACTACCATCGCTATGGTAATCATGAGTTGGGGAGTTCGTCGTTTCCAAAAACGTTTAAGTAATAATTTACTCAAAGTCTCTGACTCTGATTCCTCAGAAGATCAACCCATCACTACATTACTAAATAAACAGCAAGAGCGACATCTTCAAGAAGTTAAAACCCGACTATTTCAACTTGCACAAGCTGGAATTTGGGTCAGTGGTAGTTTAATTATTTTAGGACTATTTCCTGCTACCCAAGCCCTACAAATTGGGATTCTCACCATTGCCAAAATTCCCATTAAATTAATAGTTGTTGGGGTGGGAACATATCTAACAGTAAGGTTTACCTATGCCATTATAGATCATTTTACCTCTACTATCATCAGTGGTGGAGCATTACTAACTCCAGAAACTTCCGAACGTTTGCAATTGAGAATATCCACATTTTCTGGGGTTACTAAAAGTATCACTATCATTATTTGGGTAGGTGCAGGAATCCTAATGTCCTTAATTGCTTTGGGAATAAATATTGTTCCTCTTTTAGCTGGTGCTGGTTTAATTGGTGTGGCTGTATCTTTGGCTTCTCAGAACTTAATTAAAGATGCCATTAATGGCTTTTTGATTATTCTTGAAGATCAATATGCTTTGGGTGATGTGATTACTGTGGGAAATGTGAGTGGTTTAGTGGAAAATCTCAATTTGCGAATGACTCAAATACGGGATGCAGAAGGAAGATTAATTACAATTCCTAACAGCGAAATTAAAGTTGTAGCTAATCTTTCTAGTCGCTGGTCTCGTGCTGATTTAATTATTCCAGTTTCTTACCAAACTGATATTGATGAGGCTTTGAAATTAATTGAAAATGTCGCTATCCAGATGAATCAAGAACCTCAATGGAAACGACAAATTATTGAAACCCCCAGTATTTTGGGAATTGATAATTTTGGCGATCGCGGGATGATGATTCGTGTTTGGATTAAAACCCAACCCCTCAAACAATGGGATGTAGCGCGAGAATATCGTCGTCGTCTGAAAATTGCTTTTGATGAAGTTGGAATTAATATTCCCGTACCTCAACAATCAATCTGGGTTAATGATGTTCAGTTATTGAGTTATCAAGAAAATGGTTCATCTTTGCATTAAGCAGATATTTGACTGACTTAAAATGTGATTCAAACCCTGTTCTGGTGTAGCGGTAATTCATGAATTACCGCTACTTTCGTTATTTTTTGCGTAAGTCCTGGATAAGTCAGGGGTTTTTCGCTATTCTCTTGCAAATTTAGTATAAATGTACTATAATAAATTCATCGTGTCCGACCTGTAAACAATATCTGGAAGATGGATTCAAGGATATTACAAGGGTATTACTATGATGAAGCACTATATTCTCAATCTTAATCCAACTGCCAAGCATGAATGGGATCGTTGTATTTTACGTGATCCTCTGACCGCAAAACGTCCAGACATAGCAAAATTAATTGCTGAAGCGGTAGATGCGGATACGGGTAGTTATTTAGTCAGTGTCAATATTGAAGTTACAGTTTTGGAGGAAGCAGCATTACCTCAAGCTGAACAACTTTCCCTTCCCCTTCCAGAAGTGAGTATTTCTTCGCCAATGCGGGAAGCAGCGTAATTAAAAGTTAATTAAACAGTCCTGGGTTGGGTAGACATCAGGAAACCCAACACCTACAATTGTAGGATTTTTCTAAAAAATAGCAAAAATACCCAATTAGATTATACATATAATCATAGCACAAAAAGTAAATAAGGATTAATCAATCCTGAAAAAACGTATTTGCGTTGAATTATTGATAACATTCTCAATAATCTTGAGAATAAAGGCTGATTATTGTCAACAAGGCGCAATTGATCTATTTTAGCAAAATCAATATTTAAAAAACTTATATTTAGCTAATATCCCCGACTTCTCTAATATTTAATCTTCATCAACCAGAGATATAAAATAGAAGTCGGGGATCTGATCACCTTTTTAACAATTCTTGAATTTGCTGATTAATAATATTCACATCGAACTTTTGACTAGCACTAATTCTAGCATAATTAGCGATATTTTGCATCAAGTCTTTTTCCTGAACACAATGATTAATTACCTGTGCTAATTCTTGGGGGTTATTTGGTGTGATTAAAAAACCATTTATCCCATCTTCAACTAATTCTATTGCACCCCCAGCTTTAGCAGCAACCACAGGTTTACCGCATAGCATCGCTTCCACAATAACTCTCCCAAAAGGTTCAGGTGCAATTGATGTATGTGCCACCAAATCACAAGTTGACATTAATTGGGGAATATCATCACGAAAACCTAAAAATTTAACTCGGTTTTCTAAATTTAAAGCTTTTACTTGATGGTGTAATTCTTGTACATATTCATCCTCACCAAATAAAGCATCACCGACCAAAATAACATTAACATTTTCTGGACATTCTGCCAAAGCATCAATTAAAATATGCTGTCCTTTCCAGGGAGAAAGACGGCTAAAATGTCCCACTACAAATTTATCCTCTAATCCCAAATTTAGCCTTAATTGCCGAGGTTCATTTTCAGAAACTTGATAATTTTTAATAGCAAAACCATTATAGACAACTTCTACAAAATCAGCTTTCCCACCAGCTTGGATAAATGCAGTTTTACTAGCTTGAGAATTAGCAATTACTAAAGATGCAAAGCGATTAATTAAAGTAATAGCAACCCGGAGATTAGTGTTACTAAAATGTTCTAAAGATAGAATATCGTGTAAATGATAAACCAAAGGACGACGAGAGAGAAAACTTGCTATTGCACCGACAACTAAAGCTTTTTGAGTATTAGCGTAAATTAAATCATATTCCCTAGCGCGTGTCACGACTTTATTAATTAAAGGTGTGAGTTGTCCTAAACTAGCTAATGCTGTAAATAAACTACTTTGTTTTTTAACTTTAATAGCTTGAGTTGCTAAAACTTCCACAGGAATATGATTAATTTCCAGTAACTTTCTAAAATCACCATCAGCAAATAAACCAACCAAAGAATTATTAGCAAAGGGTTTAGCAATATCTAATAAACATAACTCAGCACCACCCGGTTTACCACTTTGATCTAAAAACAAAATCTTCATTATTATCTACCTTTATCTGCGTCTATCTGCGTTTAATTTATCAATTTTTATCAGCTAAAATAACTTGTCTTACTTGTTGAGAAATATGATTCCAATCATAATTTTGTACTGCATAATTACGACATTCTTCTCTAGAAGGTAAAATGATTTTTCTTAACATTGCTTGTTCTAATTTATCAGCAATGCTATCAACAGTAATAGAATCAGTAATTAAATCTGGTGCAAAACCCTGTAAAATTTCCGGCATTCCCCCTACAGGTGTGCATAAAACTGGAGTACCACAGGCTAAAGATTCCACAATTGCTAATCCAAAACCTTCAAAAGATTGACTGGGCATTACTGTTAAATTAGCAGCTTGGTAAGCAATTGGTAGCTGTTCATCAGGTAAAAAACCTAAAAATTTAACATTGTTTTCTAGTCCAAGTTCTATCACCTGTTGTTGTAGTGAATTTTGAATATGTCCACGTCCAGCAATAGCTAACCAAATATCAGGAATTGTGGGTTTAATTATGGCTAGTGCTTGTAATAACTTATCAATTCCCATGCGATAAACTAGACGACGGGAGGTAAATAATATTGGTCGATCAGTTGGCCAAGCTAGTTGTTTTCTGGCTGTGAGACGAGATAAATTATATTGAAAGTGATTGATGTCTACTCCACCGGGGATAATGTGAATTTTATGCCAGGGAACTTGATATTGTTGATGTAAAATATTACCAAAAGCTTGGCTGAGAACAATGAAGCGATCGCAGCGATTATAGGTATTTTTTTCTATCAACCGCTTTTTCACCCAAATACTTAGTTTTTTATTTACTTCTTCTTCCTTACTTTCTGAAGCCCAAGGACCATGAAAATTAAAAGTAATTGGTACTTCTTTCGGTAAAAGATCCAAAATCGGAAAGCTATATAATGCGAAATGTAGATTAATTGCATCAGGTTGATATAACCTAGTTTTTTGGAAGTTAGTCCGAATGGACCATAATCTTTTCCAAATTTGACTATCTGGAGATGCTAAATTATTTAACTGAATATTTGACTGAATGGGTGTATTTTTTGCATTAGGTAAACCTACACCACATAATTCTATTCGGTCTTTATTTAGAGCTAATTTTTGAGTTAGTTCATAAATATACCTTTCTAATCCTCCCGGTGTTTTGGGAAACCAACCTGTTCCCAAGGTGAGGATAGACGCAGAAGCTAATTCCTGAGTTTTTGTCATACCTTCCACCTAATTATCTCCTTAACTTCCTCACACGATGAAACTTATTTAATAGGTAAGTCTGAAACGATACAGTTAATGCTCATAATCATCAATTAACAAACCTTTAGTTTAATCCGGTTAAAAATTTGTAAATCAGGTAGTTTTTGAATAAATTATTTTTAGATATTGAGTTTACTGAGTACAGGGAGTCTTGGGATTTTGTACTTAGTAAAAGTATTACTGTGATTATTAATATCATTGATATCATTAATATCTATTAAATCCGCACCTTTGATAATTAAATATTTTCTCAAGCTTTGTATCTATCTACAGAATTAGGCTGTGATGAATCCTGTATTATAATTAACAAGTTCCGAGGGGAAGATAAATTATTTTTCTGAAAAAGAATAATATTGGCAGATGAGAAAATATAAAAAATATATTTTTTTGATAAAGTTCTGATGAAATTACCTAAAATGCAACATTTATTTGTTAGTTTATTGATATTTAGTACCAATGATGTTTATGTGCCTTTTCTCCGCTACGTTTTCGCTACGGTTTTTAGAAAAGGAACAAGATATCAAAAAGCAAAAGCATAATTTAGCAACTCATTTTTGCCAATATGCAGCCATAGCAATTTTATGAAAAACAGATTCACTTCACAAATTCAAAAAAATCAACAACAGCTAATTCAAGTTATCAATAATGTAGTTAGGAGTAGGTACTGGCGACAAAATATAGCTGTCAAAATTTTACTGTCTGTCACTTGTAGCTTAATTGTCATCTTTGCGGGAATGACAATGGAAAAAGCCACAACTCAAACAGCTACAGCACCAGTATTTACTTATCAAACATCTTGGCTTGGTAATACTATTGGTAAGGGAGAACTAAGGGTACAAAACTATATAGAGGCGATGTATGTTACAGGAAATGGACTGGTTTACACTAACAGTATTTGGGATGAAGCTGGCATGGAAGCAGCTATCTATAAAGATGGTAAAGTCATAGGTTTCCTGGAAGATTTGCATGGTTGGTATCGTCTTGGTGGGAAAGCGGTTACAGCCAATAGCAAATATATTTATGTTGCTATGAGACAGGGAGGAATGAGTAGTCAAAAAGAAGGTTATCCTTCTGAGGGTAAAACTTGGTACTGTGTGAGACGCTATGATTTAACGGGAAAACCTGCACCTTTTCCTGGGGGAAATGGCTGGGATAAAAGTATGTTAATTATCAGTGACAAAAGCGAAGTTACTGGTTTAGCAATTGTAGGTAATAAGTTATTTGTGAGTAATGCTGATGCCAACATTGTGCGTATTTTCAATACAGAAACAATGCAGGAAACGGGAAAATTTACTGTTAATAATCCCGGAGGAATAGCCGTTGATCCACGGGGAACTTTATGGATTATTCAAAATAAAAAAGGTAATACACCGGGGAAAATAGTTCATTATGACCAAACTGGTAAGAAATTACCCCAACAAATTGTAGATGTTGTTGATCCTACAGCGATCGCCATTTATAAACAAGATAGAATATTAGTAGCTGAAAATGGCATCCGGCAACAGGTACTCATTTACAACATTAAAAACCAACCTGTCCAGGTAGGAACTTTCGGAACTAAAAATGGAATTTATAGCGGTGTTCCTGGAGAAGTTCAAGACTTAAAACTTTATGGTATTACAGGCGTTGGTGCAGATAGTGCCGGCAATTTCTATATCAACAATAATGGCTTTAATAATTCAGGAACAGATTTAAGAAAATTCTCCCCATCGGGAAAACTGCAATGGCAATTACTTGGTTTAATCTTTGTTGATAATGCCGATACAGATCCTAAAAGTGATGGTGTTAATCTTTTCACCAAACAAGAAGAATATTGGATGGATTACAGTAAACCAGCAGGTAAACAATGGACATATAAAGCTTATACTTTAAATCCTTTCAAATATCCTCAAGATCCGCGTCTACATACATCCCCAGATGCTCCTATTTTCCGTCGCATTCAAGGAAAGCCTTTTTTATTTCTGACACATATGTTCGGAAGTATGGTGCAAATTTATCGTTTTGATCCAAAAACAGATGGTGAAATTGCTATTCCCGCGGGAATGTTTGTGGGAACTAATGATCAAGGTAAATCTATAAACGGTAATTGGCCTCCGTATCAACCAGCCAAAGGAGAATGGATCTGGCGAGATAAAAATGGTAATGGTGCATTTGATCAAAATGAATATGACAACAGTGAAGATTATCCCTACATAGGAGGTTGGTGGGTAGATACTAAAGGTGATATGTGGAAAACTTTGCGAACGGAAGATGGTATTCGCCATTATCCTTTACAGGGATTAGATAGTCAAGGAAATCCGATTTATACCTATCGTTCCATGCAAAAGGAAAAGACTCCTAGCTTCTTTAAAGATTTGCGAAGAATTGAATATTTTCCCGAAACAGATACGATGTATTTATCAGGTTTTACTGTTGAACATCCTGCTATTGGTGATGATTGGGGAGTTGTCGGGTCAGAAATTGCCCGATTTGATAATTGGAGTAAAGGAAATCGCACTCCTAAATGGCGAACTGTCATTCCTTATGACACCACTGGTAAACGAGAAATTGCTACCGCCGCTATGAGTGTAGCAGTAGATTATGTATTTACAGTGACATCTAAAACTGCGGAGGTTAATATCTATAATGCCACTACAGGCAAACTTGTAAGAAAATTTAGTCCAGGTCCAGAAGTTGGTGGAGAAAGTGGTTGGGTGGATATTCCCCACGGTATCCGCGCTTTTCGTCGTCGTAATGGTGAATATTTAGTGTTTGTGGAAGAAAATTGGAAAGGAAAAGTGATTATTTATCGTTTACCAATTTCCTAAAAATTAGGTTATCCAACTTATTGGATTAAGTGTAAAAATCCAGCATTTAGGATTAAGTATGGGTTTAGCATTGCTAAACCCGTACATGAGTTATAATATTTGATCATTGACAATCAAATAATGATTGTTAATGTGAACAAATAAAATTTTTTGGTGTGCTGATTCATGTACAATTTAATCTTCATAATCATAGAACAAATTTACAAAATCAATAAATCTAGCTGTTTTTATTTAAATATGATGATAATTAAGGCTTTGTACTTTGCCTTAATTTTCATAGGTTGAGACTCTGTTTAAAGAATAAATTAAAATAAAAGTAGAGGAAGTAAAAAAATATGCTAAAAACAACCTTGATGGAATTACAAAAATTAATTCCCAGCAATTTATTAAATACAGTCCAATATATTCATGCTAGTTTACTTGCAAAATTTATTTTAGGTTGGGGAAGTGAACAGTTTCAATTTAGTGAAGCTTCTGCAATGGTTTTTTCTCCCCATCAAGATGATGAAACTTTAGGTTGTGGTGGGATGATCGCTCGCAAACGGGAACAAGGAATAAAAGTAGCCGTCACTTTTTTAACCGATGGACGTGGTTCCCATGGTACAGATACAAATATTCAAAATCAAATTATTCAAATTCGTAAACAAGAGTCTTTAGAAGCATTAAGTATTTTGGGTATTTCTCCTTCAGAAATTCACTTTTTGAATAAAAAAGATGGCAGTTTACCAGACTTAAACCCTGAAGAAAAACAACAAACCATTGCACAGATTTCCGAACTGTTAAAACGTTATCAACCAGGAGAAGTTTATGTTCCTCACCGTAAAGATTGTCATAGAGATCATGAAGCTACATATTACTTGGTAAAAGAGGCGATCGCCCAGAGTGGAATTAAAGTACAACTCCTACAATATCCTATTTGGGTATTTTGGAGAGCGCCCTTATTTATCCTCTTAAAATTCAATGATATTAAATCAGCGTATCGCTTATCAATTACCTCAGTACAAGAAAAGAAAAAAAGAGCGATCGCTGCCTATCCTTCCCAAATGCAAACCCTACCACCAGGCTTTATCAAACGATTTTTATCTTCAGAAGAAATCTTCTTTCATAATTAATTATCGTGTATTGAATCAAAAGCTCAAAGCTAAAATATCAAAATCTTTTGCCTGATGAAATTTTTATTAACAACAATTGCTGTGGAGAACAAATAAATGCGAATACTACACATTACGAACCATGTCCAAAAAATCGGTAACGGAATTGTCAATGTCGCAGTAGACTTAGCTTGTTTACAATCAAAACAAGGTTTTAAAGTTGCTGTTGCTTCAGCAGGTGGAGAATACGAAAAATTATTAGTAAATCATGGAATTGAGCATTTTCAACTCAATCAATCACGTACACCATTAAACATCATTAAAGCAGCTTGGCGTTATCGAGAAATTATCAAAGAATTTCAACCAGATATTGTTCATGCCCACATGATGACAGGAGTTGTACTGGCAGGAATTTTGAGAAATAATCATGAATATAGTTTAGTTTCCACTGTACATAATGAATTTCAACGTAGTGCAGTATTAATGGGATTAGCAGATCGGGTAATTGCAGTTAGTCATGCAGTAGCTGATTCTATGATTCGTCGTGGTATTCCCGCCGAAAAATTACGAGTAGTTGCTAACGGCACTTTAGGCAGTCCTCGACATAGAAAAATCCAAGATTATCAACCCATAAAACTACATCATCCAGCCATAACCACAGTAGCAGGAATGTATACTAGAAAAGGTATTGGTGAGTTAATTGCAGCCTTCCAAACTATTGCTAAAGATTTTCCTCAAGCCCATCTTTATTTAGTAGGAGATGGACCAGACCGTGCTATATTTGAGAGCATGGTTAAAAACTGCGGTAAACTACGCAAACGTATTCATTTTGAAGGTTTCCAACCAGAACCTCAAAGATATATGTTATCCACAGATATCTTTGTTCTCGCCTCACATTGTGAATCATTTGGTTTAGTTTTAACAGAAGCACGAGAAGCTGGTTGTGCCATTGTCGCTAGTGATGTAGATGGCATTCCTGAAACTTTAGATCATCGTCAAGCTGGTATTCTTATTCCACCCAAAGATAGCCAAACATTGGCTAATACCTTAGCGCAATTACTCAAAGATCCTCAACAATTACAAAGCTGGAAATTACGCGCCCAGCAAAATCTAGAAAGATTTAGTACCATGCGAGTAAGTGAGGAAACATTGGCTATATACCGTGAGTTAACTAGACAATATACCGTCATCAACCCAATACAAATGAGAGAATTAGTAGTAGGTAAATAGTCATTAGTCATCAATATCCATTCATCTACCTTACCTATTCTCTATTTATTGCTATATATTAATCACTTCCTTTTGACTAAAATACATGGCAATTCCTTTTTCATAATAAGCAGCTTCATTGATAAAGAGAGGATACACAATAGACTCTCCCTCATAGAGAATTTCTTCATCTTCAAAAGTGAGAAAAATTGGATCACCAGGATGGAGAGGTTGATAATCTCTAAATTGAAGTTGGGGATGAATCATCGCTTTAATTTCCCCATCTTCATTTCTAGGATAATCAACCGCACAAATAGATTGATAAATTGTCAGAGTGTGACTATTTTGTGGAATTTTACCTTGGTTACATTGTTCAAAATAGTCCAACACAGCATAAATTAGTTGCTCTGTTTGTTGAAACAATTCCCCATTTAAAATACCTTGAGCTACAGCACCAACTTCTATAGCTAAACCTAATTCACTTAAAGAACGGAGAAAACCACTGTTTTTAGGTTGCTGATGAATATACACTTTTACCAAAGGATTAATTGCACTCAGATGAGCCGCCAATTGCAGTAACAAGGGGTGCATATTACCCAATATAATACATAATCCCATGTTGGCAGTAGTCGTATGTAAATCAATAATTGCATTCACACAATCTTGGTTTTGTGGTTGCAAAATTGCTTGAATTTCCTTAGCCCTTAATTCTTCATAAATAGAAATTTTGTCATCAGGTAAATTGTCTCCAGTAAAGCAACGATTTAAATCTTTATCAATGTATCTGCTTCCACTGGCAATAGCTTTAGGATTACCGAATAATGACAAAGTTTCAAAACTTGATCTCTGAATTAAATCTGGATATTTATGGAACTTTTTGATTAGATAAACTCCAATTAATTCATTACCGTGACTGCCTCCAACAATTGCCACACGATTGATTTGATTCATAATTACCTCATACATACAAAAGATGAAATTACCAAAAAGCAGCTAGATTATAATTAATTCAGCAAAAAATAAATTAGTTAAAAATCAGCCTTTTTTAATAAAACATCAAAATGATTATATAGCATGACGCGATTAAATTCCCGACTTCTCTAAGAAATCGGGAATTTTGTTCTTTACAAGAGAAACTTTGCGTTCTCTCCTTTGTTTACTGTTCAAGTTCTAAATCCTAATCCAATTAATTACATCTTAATTACATCTTCATTCCTTGCTGCTGATAGTATTTATGTGCTGCCATAGCCATAGCCAAAAATCCCCACATAATCATACCTGACACACTTAACATCCCACTATAAATAATCAACTGAGCGCAGGAACTGATCCCAATAGCACGAGCAGCACTGACAAAACTATCTAACTTTCCTTCAGTATAGTTACTAACACTAAAAAGCATTAATAACAACCCACCAAGATAAGGTATAGCACCGAACCAACCCAAAGTAAAAAACATATCTAAAATGCCGCTGTCAATCACAATAACTTCAATTTGTCCAGTTTTTTCATTAACTTTCCAGATATTTCCTAAACCATTACCAAGAGCAGTAGAAAGGGCTAAATTGAGATTTCGATCATAAGATTTTGATCTCTCCAGAAAACTAGTATCTTTTTGTAGATTAGAAAAACTTTCCAAGCGAGTAGTCACAACTTCAGAGATAGGTTCAATATTTAGCAATGGTACAACACACATAGCCATTACTAAAATGATCATAATTAAACGCATTTGAATCCGAGCTTTGACCGAACCCAAAATGATAATAATCCCTAGAAACCAACCACCCCAATTAGTACGTACTTGTGAAAGTAAAAATGACAAATACCCAACTGCCGAAGCAGGAAAAATTAATGGACCAGAACTGGTAAATAATAACAACAAACCAGCCTGCATCACCGAACCAAATGGACCAGTTGAGTGCAGTGTACTCCAAACTCGCATTCCAAAAGGTTCAGGAGCGCCAGCACTTGTAAACATTTTTGATTCCATTAGCCACAATCTGTCCCACTCAGGAGCAACTACAAATTGATAGATTCCATAAGCTCCTGTGATTAAAACACACCATAAAAATACCCGCTGAATGTGTTGACGATAACTGGGATAATCTCGCCAATTTATAAATAAATGAAATGCAAAAATAATGGGACTTAACCAGTCTAAAAGTCCGCGGATAACTGGAACTGGTTGATTAAAAATTAATCCCACTAAAAAACCGTAGATTACCCCGATAAAACCTAAAACAAAAGGTAAACCTCCTTGACGAACAGCACGAGGTAAATATTTGATAAAAGTGGCAATAGTCACAAATACCACTACATAAGGTGCAAGCATCATTTGCCGGGTGGGGTCCCAACCAATTCGATAGTCAACTAACCGAGTTAGGAAGGGTGTGAGAAACCAAATCCACCAAGTAAAACCAATGTAAAGAATGGGATGACGCAAGTATAAAAATACAGCAACTACGAAGGAAGAGGCGGGAAAAACTAAGCGTAATAAACTAGCAGCACCGCCAAAATAGCAAGTTGCTGTGAGCAAGATAAAGCCAGCAATGACTATCCAAGCTTGTGCTGATCTTTTTTCTGGGGAATAATTAGTTTGTAAAAAACTATTGAAAAGGATCTGTTTGGAAATCACTTTTTTGGTAATGGGTAATGGGTGATTGGAAAAAATTACAAATTACGAATTACAAATTATCAATTATCAATTATCAATTATCAATTTATTACTTTGCCATGCTTGCCAACGTCCCCGCAAAGAGGCTTGTAATTTTTTAGTGGCAATTATGCCTTGACTGGGTAAAAATCTCAACCATTGCAATATTCCTAAACTATCCCTAGTGCCGATGAAGATTGCCCAAAATAAAAAGACAATTCGGCGTAAAGGTGGTAAATGTTCTAATAAAACTAGGGTTTCATTATGAACTAAGTTAGTAAAGGCAATTTCATTAAAGTTTTCCCGCTGATCTTCATCAAAACGTTGGGCAGGATAGTGATCTACGGCAACGTTAGGATCATAAATAATTTTCCAACCTGCACGTTTGAGAGCTAGGGTAAATGCCATTTCAAAATGTACCTGTGCGCCAGTTCCTCGCATCCGTTGATCAAATGTTAATTTCCCCATTGCTTGGGTGCGAAAACTCATATTCACACCTTTAAGGACATCAACTTCACGAGGTTTTCCTACTCCTAAATGATGGTTGCCAATTACTCGCCCAAACCACTGTACACGCCCTACTTTTGCACAAGAACCGTTTTCTATTTTCTCGCCTTGGTGTATCCAGTCACGTCCACCTACTGCACCGATGCAACCATCGCTTTCAAAGTGTGCAGTGATTTTTTCTAGCCAGTCAGGATGGGGAGCAGCATCATCATCAGTAATGGAAACTATGTCTCCGTTTACTGCTGTCAGTCCGGTGTTGAGAGCCGCTACTACTCCCGGTTGTGTAACTGTGACAATTTGCAATGGTAGCTTGTGGGGCGGAAATTCGCCCAGGAATTGCCATGTTTCCGTATCTGTATCCCGGACTACGACAATTACCTGATCCACTGGCTTAGTTTGGGCTTGCAGTGCGGTAAGGCAGCGTGATAAGTCCTGGGGACGGCGATAGGTGGGGATGAGAACTGTATTCCTCATTTTGCATTAACTCTGTAAATAAGTCTAAATAGGTTTGTGCCATTATTGACCAGCTATGTTGTTCGGCAATGTTGCGAGCCGCTTTACCCATTTGTTGACGCAGTATATTATCTGTTAATAACAATAAGGCGGCAGATAAAGCATTTATGTCATCTGTATCCGGTAAAATAATTCCTGCCTCTGGTGTGACTAATTCTGCACCTCCTGTAGCTGTGGCAGTGATAACAGGTAAACCGGAAGCCATTGCTTCTAATAAAACCAGACTGCAAGCTTCATATCGGGAAGGAAAAACAAAGAAATCTACAGCCCGCATAATTTCGGCTACATCCCTTCGATATCCTAAAAAATGCACTCGTTCACTGATGCCTAAAGCATTTGCTAATTCTGGAAAGGGACTACCTTCTGTTTTTCCTACTACTGCTAAATGTAAATTAGGGACTTTTACTAAGGCTTGCAGAATTGAATCTAAGTTTTTTCTAGTTGTGCGAATGTCTCCAGCAAATAAGGCTAAATTGAGATTTTCTGGTAAACCCAATTTTTGCCTATGAGAAATACCGGGAGCAAATTCTTGTAAGTCTACACCATTAACAATAACCCGAATTTTCTCACGGGGTACACCAATGTTTACTAATTCATCAGCTACTTTTCCAGATACAGCAATTACAACTTTACTTTCTCGAAATGCCTGTTTTTCAGCAGAGGCATTAATGGCAGTATATAGCCATTGATATAAACCATATAAATCTTGACGATGACGGGAAATGTGTACAGGCGATCGCCACCAAGAATTATGGACAAAATGTACTGCATTTACATCACTCGCACCTTTAGTAATTGCACCATTAACTTTAATTAAGTCTACTTCATGGCGATGTTTACGTAACCAAGCACCACTTTTTTGAGCAAAGATAAAATTGCGAATAAATTCAGTAGGATATCCATTGACAGGAATTTTAATCCAATTTACCCGGCTATTTTCTGCTAGTTCGGGTGAGATTTCACTGGCTAATAATGTCAAATGATGACCACGACGAATGGCTTCTAGAGCAACTTCATAATTTACTCTGCCCTGACCATCACCTTTTTGAATTTTATGGGTAACAATGCAAAGTTTCACTAATAACCTCTCTAGTTAATTAAATGTTTATTAAACACCCAGTAATTTCTGCGTGAATTTGGGATGTGTAAAACTGAGAGTCAGAGCTATTAAAGTTCGCAAATTAAATTTTTGTCTCTGTAATGCTTGCCAAAAATAAGAACGTGCTGCTGTGGTTTGTTGATCTAGCATCAAGCCAATGCCTAAAGTTGTATGTGCTTCTAACCAGAGTTTTCTAAAATGTGAATGAAACTGTTGCAAATGCTTATCTTCCATAAAGGTTTGGTAGCAGAAAATTTCACTTTTAGCTTTACAAATTTTGGACTGGATATTACGTCTACCACTGAGCATAGTATCAGTTTGTTCATGTTCCCGATAATATGTTAATTTTTCAGGATAATAGTAAACTCCATGTCCTGAGATACAACATAAGTAAGTTAAATATAAATCCCACATTCCCCCAACTTCTGAAGGAATACTATCCCAATTAATCAAACCATTGCGAATTACACAAGCTGCTGCTGTCGGTATACTTTTATCGACTAAACCAATTTGTTGGAAATTTTCATGAACTCCATAAGCAATTTTATTACGCTTATAACTGCGGGAATTTTCTTCAGTTGCTGCTGGATTAATTTGACTTTGACCATCAATAATATATTGGTCACAAAAAGCCAAAATCAAATGAGGATTAGTTTCTAGATGTGGTACAAGTTTAGCTAAAAAATCTTGATGCCACATATCATCATCATGGAGACTAGCGACATATTTACCTTGTGCCATTTTAAAGGCATTCATTTGATTATTGAGCATTCCCACATTTTCTGGATGTCGCCAAAATCTGATCCGTGAGTCACAAAAAGATGCTAGTAAATTTTCAGGATTTTCAGGACTACAATTATCAGAAACAATAATTTCAATGTTTTGATAAGTTTGGTTAACGGCGCTAGTAATTGCTTGCTTGAGGTATTCTGGGCGATTATAAGTAGGGATAATTACGCTAACCAGAGGTTCTGATATTTGAGTATTTATAGTCATAATTCAGGTTAGTTATTTTTTCATTTCTGCTATTTTTTAAGCTAAAATCAGCGATAGTTTTGGCGTAAATTGTTTCTAATCTCTGAATGTGAAGATCCAGAGTAAATTCTTGTTGAAACCAAGCTTGTCCTTGTTCGCCCATGCCTCGACTTTGATGGTAATTTGTAGCTAGTTGGTTGATGGCATCTGCTAATTTTCGTGTATCATTAGCTGGTACAAGGATTCCTGTTTTCCCATCTTGCACATATTCAGGTATTCCACCAACAACACTAGCAATTATAGGACGATAATGAGCATAAGCTTCTAAAGTCACTAAGCCCGCAGGTTCAGGCCACAGACTAGGAAAAACCACAGCTAAACACTGCTGATAAAGTGTTTTAAGCTTGTCTTTATTACACCAACCATGCCAAGTAATACGATTACTTAAACCCATTTTTTCTGCTAATTTTTCCATCGTACTTTTTATCCAACCTTCACCTGCAATATCAAGATGAATTTGCGGATGAGTTTTGGCTAAAGCTTTCAGTAACCATTCAATTCCTTTGTCGGGGACAATGCGACCCACAAACAAAATGCGCTGATTTTGATGAATTTCTTCAGTTAAAGATGCTGTGGGATATATCGGCTTTTTGACACCGCAGTGAAGTGTAATTACTTGGTGGGGTGATAAACCATTACTAATAATTTGTTCTCGTACATAATTACTATTAGCAATTACAGGAATGTTGACTTTTTTGGCAGTGCTAAGAAAATTATAGCTATTCCGCAAATTCTCAAATATTCTTTGTGGTCTGCGACTACCACAACCATCTACTAAATGTCCCCAAGTACAACCTAATGGGTGCATATTGCGATCGCATTGTTTTTGGCGATCGGCTAAATATTTTGTACCACTGGGACAATAAGTACAATGATTATGCAGTGTCAAGACTGCTGGACATTCCCCAGTCAATTCTAATAAGAATTCTGGATCGTGAAGGTGCAGTAACTTACATTGACTTTGATCTAAATTCTTAACAGAATTAGTATGGGTCTTCATCACTCCATTCATAGGAAAATTGATCAAAGAAGATATGTAAGTTTCCATCCCCCCATTTCCTCTGATATCAACACCAGAACAGTGATATATTGTTTCTTGAGAAATTATGTTTTCATGTATGGTTAACATTATTTTCTCTATTTTCTCCTTTTTAGTTGAAAATCGCTGTAATTAAATCTTGCTTTAAGAAAATTTCCCTTAATTGATGTTGATAAATTGCCTGATTATA
This sequence comes from Sphaerospermopsis sp. LEGE 00249, assembly GCF_014299995.1. Taxonomy (NCBI): domain Bacteria; kingdom Bacillati; phylum Cyanobacteriota; class Cyanophyceae; order Nostocales; family Aphanizomenonaceae; genus Sphaerospermopsis; species Sphaerospermopsis sp. LEGE 00249. Next base: position 110,289 of record NZ_JACJUZ010000003.1, read on the forward strand.
TTGTTGTGAATTTATCCTCGCAACTTTTCCCATTTCTCTTCTGATGGATTCATTTTCTGCTAAAAATCTCAATTGATTAGCCATAGTTTGTACATCTCTAGGAGGAGAAATAAAGCCATTTATGCCATGATTTACCACATCCGCTGCACCACAATTAGAAGTTACAATTACAGGTAATCCACAAGCCATTGCTTCTAGTGCAACCAAACCAAAACCATCTTCTACAGAAGGTAAAACCAGAACCGAAGATTTACCAAAAACTTCAGTAGGATCATGTTGACTAAAATTCCAAAATTCTTGTTTAATATTGGTATGTTTGTTTAATACTTCCGTCATAAATTGTCTTAATCCACGAGTAGAAGCACCACCAACAATCAATAATTCTGAGTTGGGGATATCAGCTTGTAAAAAAGCCTGAACTAGATAAGGCAATCCTTTTCTGGGTTCAATAGTTCCTACATAAAGCACTCGAAAAACTTGATCATTTTTCACAGTTTGATGAAATCTTCTAGTGTCAACAAAAGGAGTGATAACCTTTACTTTTTCTGGTGCGAATCCGGCTTGAATAAATGTTTGTTTAGCAACTTCAGATAAAACGATAATTAAATCTGCTTGTTGACATTCTTCAGCAAACCTCTTGAGCATTTGGGGATGCATGGTTGCTACAGTAGGATCAGATAAAAAATCTAATTCTTGCTGAATTTGCTGCTGCATAAACGGCAGATAATTATTTAAACAATATAACCAAGCTTTTGCACCTTGAGATTTAGCTGCTTTAAATGCTAAGTTAGTTTGTCCAGCTACTCCCATAATTAAATCACAGGGATAGGATTTTAATTTTTTACTTACCTGTTGATCAAAATATAAGTCACTTAGCAATACAGCCCAATCATTACGACGACGCAAAATGGGGGTACTTAATAATCTTTTACTCCAAGGAGAATTACCTACAGGATATACAGTAAAATCGGTTTTTGGCACTGTTAAGCCACTACAAAATACAGTTAAATCTCCTAGTTTATTTAAACCTAATGCAGCATTCTCTAAACAAACACCTTGTCCACCAGTGCCTAAACTTGTATTACAAGTAAGTGTGATTTTCATAATGGATGATTAAAAGTTGAGGTTGAGCAAATAAAATCGAAAATTTTGCAGTAGTCCTGAACCAAGGTTTGATAAATTAATTCTTTGTGTTGAATGAATAGAAAAAACGATCAAATTTGCTAAATTTTCTCACTAGCAGTCATTTGATATTGCATTTTGTGATATTGCCAAAGCTTACCTTTTTGTTCTAGAAGTTCCTGATATTGACCTTGTTCAACAATTCTTCCCTGTTCTAAAACTACAACTTTATCAGCTTTAGCAATAGTAGAAAGACGGTGAGCGATCGCAATTACAGTTCTACCCACAGCCAGCTTTTCTAATGAATCCTGAATTAATCTCTCAGATACAGAATCTAAAGCACTTGTAGCTTCATCCAAAATCAAAATTTCTGGATTACGTAACAATGCACGAGCAATAGCAAGTCGCTGTCTTTGTCCACCAGATAACCGTACACCTCTATCTCCCAATTCTGTATCAAACCCTTCTGGCATTTCTAAAATAAATTCTTCTGCATTTGCTAGTCGCGCAGCTTCTCGAATTTTTGCCTCTGTTGCTTCTGGTGTACCGTAAGCGATATTATTCCACACAGAAGTATTGAAAATAAAAGTATCCTGGCTAACAACAGCTATCTTCCGACGTAGAGAATTAATTTCAAATTGCCGCACATCAATTTCATTAACATAAATATAGCCTTCGGTAGGATCATAAAAGCGAGGAATTAAATCGGCAACTGTGGTTTTACCAGCACCAGAAGCACCCACTAACGCTGTCATTTTACCTTTTTCAATTGTTAAGGTAATATCATGCAGCACTTGTTGATTGTGACTATAGCCAAAATTTACAGATACTAAATCAATTGATCTTTTCAAACCTGTAAATTCAATTGTCCCATTTTGAAAGTACGTTTTATCCTCTCGTTTCAACAAGTTTTTAATATTCTCTGCCGAACCTTGAAGAGTGTTAAGAAAAGCTCTAGTGCCATTAATATCTTGAATGAATGGTACAAGACGAAACAGTACAAAGAAAAATGTCAGCAAAGAACTAACTTGTAAAGTCCCATTCACCACAAAGCTACTAAAAGCTAAAATAATCATACCTATCAGCACAGTAGTAGCTGCACTTTCGGCAATGGGTTTTACTAATGTCCAAATGAGAATAACTTTAGTTGAACTGCTGACTATTTGATTACTAGCTTTGTAGTAACGCTGACGCTCTGATTCTTGAGTACCAGAGGCATGAACCGTGCGAATACCATTAATAAATTCTATGGCTATTGATGTAAAATTACCATTCGCAACTGAAGTACCAAAACTGGATTCTCGCACTCTAGCATTCAGATTTGATAACCCAACAGCTAACAAAGTAAATAACAATATGGCAATTAGCGTCAGTTGCCATGAAAGTAAAAGCATTGTAATGAAGTAGACAACAACTGTCAAACCTCTAGTAAATAAAAATGCTCCGCCGCTAAAACCCTGTTTAATCTTCTCAATTTCTGTAGTAATTGTGTTAACTATTTCCCCAGAACGAGTGGTACTAAAGTAACTCAGAGACAAAGATTGCAACTGTTCAAAAATTTGTTTTCTTAACCTGTCTCCAAGATATAATTGACAAAATTCCGTGTATATTTGAGAGAAATAGTTAAAAGCAGCACGCATCCATGTACTTAATAAAATCAGACAAGATACACGATATAATCTGCTAATTGCTGAGGTATTAACTCCTAATATCCACTGGTCAAACCAATCTATTCCTATTTGAATGGGTGCAGCATTAGGATTAGTTAAATTTTGCAAAAATGACAGTAAGAAGCCAATACTTATACCTTCAAAAGTTGCTGCTAAAAAGGTAAAGACTAAGGCAAGTATAGTCACCTTACGAAAGTGTTTAAACTCTCGTAAAATTAAATGATTGTCCTGCCAGAATTTAGTGGTTTTCAGAAAATAGCGAAGCGGATTAAAAAAATGAGATTTCATTGATATTATCTAGCAGTATTGATCGATAGCTGATTTAGTTGTTCTGCATTTTCTAAACTTAGGTGGACTCCATCTGTTAAAACCCAACAACGAGAGCCAATCAAACTCATATCCCCACGCAGTACATTGAATAACTTAGGTAAATTCTCCAGACCATATTTACGCATCAAAACCCCTAAAAATGAGATGTTATGTTTTTCCCTGGTACAAAACTTGAGCGATTGAAATAGTTTACCCCTCTCACCAATCTGCCACTCATAAGAAAAAATAAATTCTGGGGATTGTAACCACAAAAGTATAGTTAATCCCAGCATTAAAGGACTAACCAATAGCAACAAAATTAACGCTAAAAGCCAATCAGTTATTCTTTGGATCACCCTGAATAATTGATGACTTTGTTTTGTGAATTGATTCATAGATGATGGGCTGATATATATTGGTTTTTGAGCTTTTTTACAAGCATTTGCCCAAAATTTTAATGCAGCATTACCTAGTTGTGGATCTATAGTTACTAAATTAACAGGAGAATGTTTTAAACACTCTACTAATAATTCTTCGTTATCTAGAGCAGGTAAATATGGTTGTTGTAAATTTACACGAGACTTCACTAATAGCTGACCCATACGCCACTGAATTGTGCAGTATTGTAATTGATAATTTTTTGGGGACAACTGTGATACAGTGCTGTGTTCTTGTAAACTAGGAAAAATTGAAGTTGTCATAGGTATTTGCGTTTGTACAGTAGCCAATTACTGACCTAAAAATATGAGTTAACCTTTGTGCAATTCTGTAGATATGAAGATGTACAGAAAGCAACAAAAACAGTTAAGCAACAGCAATTAAGATAAATAGAGATTTAGGAAACTTGGTATTTACTCTAGGTATATGTAGAGTGGAATTACCTTTAGGAACGCTCGCTAAATTAATTTAATTGACTCTACTTAATACTGTTGTAGCTATCACAGGAATACTCGAATTTCAGTCTGGTGAATTGTTGTCTTCAATTCCTAGAATATAATAAAAACGAGAATTAACTAATGATTAAATCAATTCTTTATTGAGTCTTTAAATAGATAGGTTTTTTCACACATAATGTTAAGCTATGATGAATCAATATCTTTTCGTGTTAAACATCATACATAAATTCTGTAATTTAAAAACTAATACCGTTTCTGTATGAAAATGCAATAATCAAATTTTTGTCAAATTATACATTGTAGGGGCAATTCATGAATTGCCCCTACGGAAATATAGGGCAACCTCACATAGAATTGGTATAACTAATTGGATTAGTCATATAATTACAAGTAACTCAAACTAAAAAAACTCAGATCCAGATCCCCGACTTCTTTAAGAAGTCGGGGATCTATACACTTTTTATTTGACGATAATTGCAAAATTATTTTTGGTATTTTGGGAAAAACCCTCAACTCTCAATTCTTGTCTTTTCATGATAAAAAAAGGCAAGGATAAAAGGATTAACTTCCTTAACCATAACCTTTTTCATATTTACAAAGGTAAGCATTCAGCCTTCAGCCATCAGCTATCAGCAAAACTCACAAAAACACAAATTTCAGCCTGTGAATTTATCTACTCAAAGCCTGGTAATCTAGTAAAATTATGATTTTATTAACAGCCATTTACTGATTAATGATAGCTGAATACTTACTCACAAAGAAAGTATTGTTGCCACAAAAAGGAACCGTGGAAATCATTGAGCTATTTTTCCACAAATTCTTTTAGCACTAATTGTTGTTGTTTGACATAAGGAACATAAGTGCTATCAGAATTAGATACTCCATTAGCCACAACCCCAATCAGATTTAACTTGCTCAACATTGCTGTAGCTTGGGCTAAATGGTTGCGTGTCACCCTACCAATGCTGGCTACCATAACCACACTCCGACAAGATGAAGCTGTCAGCATTGCATCCACCATACCGATAACTGAAGGAGCATCTATGAGTATCAAATCATAGTTTTCTTCAAATGCTGCCATCAGTTCCATCATGCGTGGAGAACTCAAAAGATGAGCCGGATCTACAGGTATTGGACCAGCGGTTAAAATGTCGATATAGGATGAACCGGAGTATGGAATTCCTATTTGATGAGGAAGGCTAACATCACTGGATAATAGAGTGGACAAACCTTGTTCATTAGGAAGATTCAACTGTTTGTGCAAGCTAGGATCACGTAGGTTAGCATCAATTAAAAGCACCTTTTTATGTAACCTGGCCGCACTCATAGCTAAACCTAAAGTGAAAGCTGACTTACCTTCATCTGGCAATGCTGATGTCACCATCAAAGATTTTAATTCAGAGACATTGTGGAGAAGTTCGATATTTTTATAAATCAAGTCTAGTGATTCCCAACGTGGTGGAGATTGTAAGACTTGAATTGTCCAAGGAGCAAGAACTTCAGGTTTACCAAAAGGCAATTTGATGATTGATTCTTTCGGTTTAGCTGGTGGCAATTTGGGAGTTGTTCCCAACAAAGGTAGAGCAACTTGTTTTTCTAATTCAGCAGTAGTGTGTACAGAATCATCCGATGCTTCTCTAATAAAGGCTGCAACACCCCCTAAAATAAATCCCACTACTGCGCCCAACAAAAGATTTTGTTTGAGATTTGGTCCTAATTGTATGCCTCTTTGTGGTTCTTCCACCACTTCCCAATTAAATCCACCTTTGGCAAGTTCTTGGCGCAATTGTTGTTCTGCTCTTAACAGTTGCTCCAATCTTTCCCGACTAAATTCTAATTGGGGAAGTATGCGATTGTAATAAGCTAAGAGAGAGGGAAACCTTTTTAGTTGCGCTCTTAGTTCTTTCTCTTTTTCTGCCAAAGTTTGATCACGGGCGCTTAAAGAAACTATATTGGTTTGAGTTTCTACTAATTCACCTGTGAGGTTAAGGTCAATTTCTCCCAGTTGGCCTTGTTCTAGCAGATTGTCTGCAAAACTGAATGCACTGCTAGACTGTCTCCCTAAAGTTCTACTAACTTCTTTTTGCAAAAGTTCTTTTTGACTGTTCAACTGTTCTTGGAGCTTCTGCACATCGGGAGTATCATCAGTAAAACGTAACCGTTCCTGTGCTAAAGCTAATTCTGTTTTTTGGATTTCGTTGAGTAAGCCTTGATAACGTGTAGACTGACTGAGACGGGAGGAAACCAAGGCATTCTGAGGAGAACGATTCAACTGTTCCTGCAAAGACCTCTGCTTGGCCACAGCTTCTTCATATTGAGAACGAGTTATTTGTCGCTCTTTCTGGATATTATTTAAGGATTCTTCAATTGCTTTGGCCTGCAACTCTGGATTAATTAAATTCTGGTTTCTCCGAAATCGTTGCAAATTGGCTTCCGATGCGTTCACCTCATCATTAGCTTTTCGCAACTGCTCTCTAATAACTTGCAGACCTCTTTTTAAACGTATATCCTGCTGTTGTTTGTTATATTCAACATAAACTTGCCGAATGGCAGTTAGCACTTTTTGCGTTTTTTCTGGATCACCATCACTATAGTCAACTTGAAAAATTTTAGTAGCGATATTATCTTCTGGAGTCTTGATTTGACTGACGACTAAGTATTTTTTAACTTCCTCTGCTGTGATATTTGGATATTCCGACTTGAGTTTATCAACTGCTTTTTGGATTAGTCCAGAACTCCGCATCAAATTCAATTGTGTCGCTGTGTCAATAACAACGTTAGAATCTGTAAACTGACGTTCTACTGGATCTACTCCTTCTTGTTTGCCTTGATAGTTAGGTTCTACTAACAGTTGCATTGTACTTTGGAAGGTGGGCTTGGTCTTTAAAGTTATGATTCCTGCCAAAGCTGTAGAACTGAGAAATATTAACACAACCCAGGGAAATCTCCTGACAAATACAGCCAGCATTTGTCCATAACCTGGTTCTTGATCTGCTACTGGAGTTATCTGGGGATTTAGACTAGTTTGAACCACTTTTATTATCCTTCTGTGGGAGACGCTATGCGTAGTTTGCTACCCTTTATCAATTGGTAATTGATAATTGATAATTGATAATTGACAATTGACAATTGACAATTGACAGTTTTTTCATTTGCTCCAGAGGTAATTGTCAATTGTTCATTTTCCATTGTTTAAGGGTCAAGCTAACAAGGTAAATATTCAGCCGTCAGTAATCAGTAATCAGCTATTATCTGGGATTTATAAGCATTTTCAGTGAGGAATTAGGAATTGATTTTGGTGTCAGTCTCCCCTAAAATTCCTGGAAAATTAGCCTGAAAAGCAGTTTTAGCTGACTGCTAACTACTGATAGCTGAATGCTTACCTAATAAGTTAAATAAATGAGTGATGCACACCAGCAAATTGAACAAGAATATCCTCAACTTTAGAGAAGAATGCTTGTTCTGAAAAATTACTTACGGCATGATTACGAATCGTTTCGTAATTCCAAGATATTCCTCTAGCCTCTAATAATGCGGCTTGTAGAGAATCGGGTGTTTGTCTCTTAAAAAAAACTCCCGTTTTACCAGGTATTTGAGTATCTAACACCCCACCGGCTCCATAGGCAATTACTGGAGTTCCACTAGCATTTGCTTCTACTGGAACTAAACCATAGTCTTCTAAGGCGGCAACAATAATAGACTTTGCTGTGGAAAATAAGTCTTTACGTTGGCTATCACTAACATGGCCTAAAAATTCAATATTGCCTAATGCTTTGGATTTTAACCTTTCTAGTTCGGGTCCGTCACCTGATATTAATAAATTCCACCCTAACCAATTAAAAGCCTCGACTATGATATCAAGACGTTTATAACTTATCATCCGCGCCGATGCCAAGTAGTATTCCTCCTTAGTATCAGAAAAAACAAACTGATTGGTATCAATTGGATAGTTAATCACAATTGCTTGTTTACCGTAAATTTTTTGAATGCGACGGGCAACAACGCTGGAATTAGCAATGTAGAGGTCTGGTTCTTGAGAATATTTCAGATCTACATTTCTCATCATTGCAAATATTTTTTCAATTAAGGGGGCAAAATAGCGATAGTCTCCATACTCCCTTAAATAAGTTTCTGTATCCCATAGGAAACGAGTGACATTATGACAGAAACAAATGTGCTTTGCCTGTGGTTTTTTACGCACTGCTTTGGCAAAACTTGTACTACTACTGATAATTAAATCGTAGTCTTCTAAATTTAAGGCTCGAAAGGCAGGAAAGTAAAGAGGAGCCATCACACGAAAATACTTGGCAGCACCGGGAATATTTTGTAAGAAAGTTGTTTTAACTAAACGTTCACCCAGATCAATTGTTTTTTGAGGATCATACAAGGATGTGAAAATGTCGGCTTCGGGGTAGCGTTTACAAAGCAATTCAAACACTCGCTCTGCCCCACCGCGCTGGGTTAAGTAATCATGGACTAGAGCTATTTTCATGGATGATGCCTTATATGATAGTGTTGACTATTTGACTAAATTATTGGCTGTTGCATCAGGGTGTACAGATGTTAATAATCTCTATGTTTATAGCAGTATTATGTCTGTACTAAACCCGTCCTTAGGTAGTTACAAGCTGCAACGTCAATGTAGCAAGTGTCTGATAGCTTTGGTTAATCTAGCTATCGCACTGCTAATTTGATGAATGGCAAAACCCACAAGGTTTGTACATTCAATTACATTACTTAATCAGGCATTTATAGTGTTAGTAATTAGTACAACCAAAGGGATTTGACAATACCATTAGCCAACCACGAAAAATCTACTCTATAGCAGAAATGTTGATATTTCGCCTTTGGTGTTTTTTCAACTAGGTAGATACTTGTTAATAAAAATTTTAATTTTTCGGATCAAACTGGAAGTTGTAACAGAATACCAGGTCAAGTCTGATTGATTTGCTCGGTTTGAACAAAAATATCAATTTGTTCAAATCTTAGTGATAAAAAATTTTCAGCCCCCAACACAAGGGGGCTAAATTTAAGTTTTGATGTAAGTATTCAGCTATCAGTAATCAGCTATTATTGATGATTTTCTTCTTTTTCACTGACTACTGAATGCTGACGTTTTGTGGTTAATTTTTTACTTTATTTGACACCTGCTAAAGTTTTCGCAGGAGCAAAATAAGCTGTTTGTTCAGCGCGTAATCTGTCACAAAGTCTACCTTCTGGTAGTTCTACATCATCATAAGAAATGACTTGATCTTTCTGAATATCTCGCTTTAAGCGACATCCTTCTGCTATCCCCATTGGTAGTAAATTTTCTCGCTGCACAATTTCTGAATTTTCACATTGTCCATAGGTCATATAATAACCAATGCCATCTAGTGTTTCTCCCGCTTTTAAATCAATTTTGGCTGTAGCAACTACATCAACCACTGGACCAGCTAGGGGAGCTAATACAGCATCATGAAATAATACTGCACGCGCAACGGAAAGGGGTACTTCAAAATGGCAAAGGTGATAGGGAGTATAGAAACTATAAAGGGGTCCTTCACCTAATTTATAAAGATTCAGATAATGTCTTTGTTTGGGGTCTTCATGGGTAGCAAAAACAAATACTCCAGGACTGGGTTTTGTTCCTACTACATAGTCAACAATACCGCCTAATTCTTTGAGTTGATCTATGTCATACATTTTGGTCATTTCATCAACATGACCTGTGTATTCATAGCCTAACATTCCCCGTTTTGCAACTTTCATTCCTGTGCCGTTAGCAACAATTGCTTGTTCAAAGGAAATTTTTGTACCGTCTGCAAAACTTGTCACCATTGCGGGATTTTGTCCCCAACGTTGAGCAAAACCGGCTTGAGTTGTAGGGTTACGATAGGGGTCTTGTAAACCTTTAATGTTGCCACACAATAATGGTGTTAAACCGATACTTTTAACAAAGCGGTAGAGGTTCATTTCTACCCCTGGTTGATCACCATCACAAGCTGTTAAAATTACTCCAGCGCGGTCTGCATGAACTTTGAGAATTGGTCCAATTGTTCCATCTAATTCTGCATTCATTAAAATGATATGCTTTTGATGGGCGATCGCTCTCATCACTAAATGAGCAGCATATTCAATTGTTCCTGTGACTTCAATAATTGCGTCTATGCCTTCTGCTGCACACAGTAACATTGCATCTTCTGTTACTGCATATCCACCTTGAGCGATCGCATCTTCTAAATCTACTACACTAGAAACAGTTTGAAAATTCTCAATTCCTGCTTCTAAATAAGCTTTTTTCGCTGTATCAATGTGTCTGTTTGCAATCGCAACTAATTCCATTCCGGGAACAGAATTAATAATTTGATTGGCAATACCCCGACCCATAAAACCAGCGCCAATCATCCCTACTTTTACAGGTTTTCCTAACTCTGCACGGGCTTTTAAAGCTTGATCAACAATAATCATCTTAAACTCCTATTAAAATAGATTCCAATAAAGGCCAATTGCGATCTTTTTCAGATATTTCTGTTACTTCTAAAGGCCAAGAAATATCTAAAAGTGGATCATCAAAACGCAAACCACGCTCATAACCAGGGGTGTAAAATTCACCCACTTGATAAACAACTTCTGCTCCATCTGTTAAGGCTTGATAGCCATGAGCAAACATTTCTGGTACATATAAAGCGCGGCGATTTTCTGCACTCAGTTCTACACCTATATGCGACAAATAAGTAGGAGATTCAGGACGCATATCAATAATTACGTCATAAATTGCTCCCTGAGTACAACGCACTAATTTTGTTTCCGTTGCGGGTGCAATTTGATAGTGCATCCCCCGCAATGTACCTTTTTTATGATTAAAAGAAAGATTGCATTGGGCAACCGTTGGTTTTAACCCATGTTCAGCAAATTCTTGAGCGCAGAAAGTTCGAGCAAAAAAACCACGATGATCTGGTTTTTCTTCTAAGTCAATAATGAATGCTCCAGGAAGATTTGTTTCTGTAAAAATCATAGTTTTTCAAAAAGGTAATGGGTAATGGGTAATGGGTAATTGGAAAACATAAAATTGATTACCCAATTACCAATCACCAATATAATTTACTAACCTTTTTCCACAGCTTCAGGGATAAATTGGTTATTGGGTTTGATGAAAGTATCATCATGGTATTGACTACAAAGTTCTGGATGTTTTGGTGGGTTAGCAGTGTATACAAAAAATACAGTTGAACGTTCCTCGCTTCTGACAGTACCATGATGTAAAACATTTCTGGGATCTACAAAAATCACAGTTCCCGCTTTTGCTGTACAATATTTCCATTCGTTTTTAGGAATAAAATTTATCATTTGTTGATCATTAATCCCTAAAAAATTAGACTTCCATAAAGCATAATCTACCCGATAATAATTAAAAAATTCTCTAGGACTTTTTGCCAAGGGTATATATTCAAAAGCACCATGTTTCTCAGTCACATCCTGTAAATAGATAATCACTTTCATCATCCGGCGATCTTCTGAATCTTTATGCCACAGTAATGTTTGTGATTGCTGCTCATTGGGAAAATCTTTTCTGACATGAACACCATGAAAAGCTATAGGTAAACCTATATAGTTTTCGATGATATTTTGCAACCGTTTTTCAATGCCCCAGGTAAAAAATTCTGGTAAGTCTGTAACTGTATAAATTTGGGGTAAACTATACCCTGATTTTACACTTCTAGGACTTTTCATGGTTGCTGCATAATAGTTAGCACTCTCTAACATTTGTGCAGTTGATGGTAATCCTAAATCTTCTAAGGAAGTAATGTAAACACCTTCTCTTTTTAGGGTTTGGGCAATTAATTGATCTCCAGAAGATAACACAGGTAAATTGTGCTTATGTTTAGCTAATGCTACTCGATAATTTAACTCAGAGGTGAGCGTATTTATTTTGTTTTTAAGAGTTTCTAACATAGTCATGATACCGAATTATTCTTTCTGCGAACAATTTGACTTGATGTTTGATGATGACATTCAGCAATTTTTACTTCAGGAGCAGCCATAACTTCTACAGCAGAAATACTGACTACAGCTAAAAAAGGAACAACTGTTTGAATAGCAGAAATTGGCCATCTTCTCAAAGCACCCAAGAAGACTTTTAAATTAACTTGTTGAAAGTTCTGTACCATCATTTGGGCATAGAATCGTTTAGAATATCCATTTTCGTGCAGCTTTAAAACCACTTCGGGAATATGTTTATACTGCATTAACAGCGCAGATTTTTCTTCTTTTTGCCAATAACTGACACCAACAATACATTCTAAATAAGTCTCTTTACTAACTATTACTTTGCCATTAGCAGCACAATAACCAGCTAAATATGCTAAAGATATCCAATTATTAATAGCATTTGGCCAAATTTGCAGAGCGCGTTTTACTAAGTCAGTTCTGTAAATTGAGGATGACAAAAAAATAACTGCTCCTACACTTTTAGTCAAACAATATTCAAATATCGTTTTACCATCTCCTGTACCATCTTCATTATCAACATCAAACCAACGATTACCAACTATTGTCGGTGGATGTACTGCTTCACCAGTAATTTTATTTCTGCCAGAAAAATTGAGAAATAATAATGATAATTCTTGATGTTTTTTCAGTTTATCTAGCACATAACCAATTGCTCTATCTTGGATTGGATCATCATCGCCAATTGTCCAAACATATTTAGTTTTTGCAGAAATTAGGCAGTACATGATATTTTTCATTACGCCCAAATTCTCAATATGTCTATTAGATTTAAAATTAACATTTTTGATATTTTCTTGCCATTTTTGAATAATTTCCTGAGTGTGATCACTAGAACAATTATCAGAAACAAATATCTCACACTCAGATTCATAACCTTTAATAGCTTGAGATAACCACTCTAGTTGCTTATCTAGTAAATCTGCACGATTATAAGTGGGAATAGCAATAGTCAGTAATTTATTCATGGTGGAATATTTATCCTAAAATCCTAGTTTATTATTGACAGCACAGATGGGAAATGCTTATAAAATTCCGAACCAAAAATATTGATTCGGAAATTTAAGTTGATTCTTAATACATGCCTAGTTTATTTAGTAGTCCAGAAAAAATCATGATCAATTTGTTGAGTACGAATTAAATACTCTAATTGCTTTAATCTGGTAAACCCTCTAAACAAAAAAGTATCTTCAGTCATGTCGATTTGCCGGAATAAATCAAATAACTGTTGAGCGCCTCTTTGAGCATTCCAATCACACTTAAATCCTGGTAAGATAGTGTTAATTTTTTCAAAAGATACTCGATAGCTACGGTTATCTGAACCGTTATCACCAAAGGTTAATTTACAACCAGGGAAAGTTTCCGCAATAATTTCAGCGATTTCTTTCACCCGATAATTATTTTGTGTATCTCCCACATTAAAAACTTGATTATGGACAATATCTCTGGGTGCTTCTAACGCACAAACAATGGATTTACAAATATCCAAAGCGTGAACTAATGGCCGCCAAGGTGTACCATCGCTGGTCATTTTAATTTCTTTTGTTGTCCAAGCTAAACCAGACAAATTATTTAAAACAATATCAAATCGCATTCTGGGAGAAGCACCAAAAGCGGTAGCATTTCGCATGAAGGTAGGAGAGAAATCATCATCAGCTAATGGTTTAATATCTCTTTCTACTAATGTTTTACATTCTGCATAAGCTGTTTGGGGATTTACAGGTGATTCTTCGGTTACATCCCCTTCACTAGCTACACCGTAAACGCTGCAAGAAGACATATAAATAAAGCGACGCACTCCCATTGTTTTCGCTAAGTTAGCTAATCTTACAGAACCTAAATGATTAATTTCATAAGTAATATGAGGTGCTAATTGTCCGGTAGGATCGTTAGAAAGTTCCGCCATATGAACAATTGCTTCTACACCTTCTAAATCTTCAGGTGCAATATTACGAATATCTTTGTTGAGGGTTTTAGCTGTGATTTCAGTTCCGTTATATAGCCAACCTACCTTATAAAAACCTGTGTCTACTCCGATAACTTCATGACCTTTTGCTGTTAATAAGGGAGGTAATAAAGAACCTAAATATCCTTCTGTTCCTGTGACTAATATTTTCATGGCTTTTAAATTTTTTCAGTTGTGAAATTATGTTTTTTGCTGAATTTAGAGCATGAACATGAATAATTAACCGCAATTTAATCTAGAAATTAATCTAGAAGTTAATCTAGAAGTTAATCTAGAAGTTAATCTAGAAGTTAATCTAAAATGCGGGTTAATTGAGATGATTTTTCCAAAAATCCTGATCTGGATTTTAAGCAACTAAGCTTCTTAAATGAGCTTGTTCTGGAATTTGGTTAACTACTGCTTTACCAATTTCTAAAGAAGATGTAGCTGCGGGTGAGGGAGCATTGCAAACATGAACAGAGTTTTCACCTTGAATGATTAAAAAATCATCAACTAAAGAACCATTGTTCATTAATGCTTGAGCGCGAACTCCTGCATGGGTAGGGACTAAATCTTCTGCTTGCACTTCGGGAATGAGTTTTTGTAAACTTCTCACAAAAGCAGCTTTACTAAAGGAGCGAATTATTTCTTTAATTCCTTCATCTGCGTGTTTTGCTGCTAGTTTCCAAAAACCAGGATAGGTGATTACTTCTGTAAAGTCTTTTAAGTCAAAGTCGGTTTTTTTGTAACCTTCTCTTTTGAAACTTAAAACCGCATTGGGACCAGCATGAACACTGTTATCAATCATGCGGGTAAAATGCACACCTAAAAAGGGAAATTCTGGGTTAGGAACTGGATAGATGAGAGTTTTGACCAAATAGCGTTTTTCGGGGGTGAGTTCATAATATTCGCCCCGGAAGGGAACGATTTTAGCTTCAGGGTTAGCTTTACCTAATTTTGCAATGCGATCGCTATGTAATCCGGCACAATTAATCACAAATTTTGTTTCAAAACTCCCCTGATTAGTTTCTAATATATGATTTGTACCACTCCGGGAGATTTCCATAACTTTGGTATTGAGGCGTAAATCTCCACCTTGATTGTTTATCAGTTCAGCGTATTTTAAACAAACTTGTTTGTAATTAACAATTCCTGTGGAAAATACCCTAATTGCACCTACACAACTCACATGAGGTTCAATTTCTCGAACTTCTTCAGGACTAATTCTTTTGACTTCTATGCCATTTTCTAAACCTCTTTGGTAAAGTTTTTCCAGACCCGGTAATTCTGTATCATCAGTGGCAACAATTACCTTACCACAAATGTCATGATCAATATTATGCTTTTGACAAAATTCAACCATTGAGCGACTACCATCACGGCAAAATTTCGCCTTAAAGCTACCTGGTTTGTAGTAAATTCCTGAATGAATTACACCGCTATTATTACCGGTTTGGTGAAATGCCCATTGGCTTTCTTTTTCTAATACTAAAATTCTCGCATCAGGATAGCGTGAACCTAAAGCCATCGCTGTAGATAGTCCTACTATTCCACCGCCGATAATGGCAAAATCATACATGATTAATTGTTCCCTAATCGAAAATCTACAGTCAGGTGTCAGGAGTCAGGAGTCAGAATATTTATTTGTCCCAGGAATCCACAGAATCAAGTTTTTTCATCAATGAAATCAATGATCAAAAATGAATCAAAAACTCTAATTTATTCTGCATCCTGTATTATCCTGAATATTTACCCAAAATCCAAAATCTAAAATCTAAAATTCTTATTCCCACACTTTCCAAGGAGCTTGATTATTTTTCCATAGCTCCTCTAAATATTGTTTATCTCTCAAAGTATCCATTGGTTGCCAAAATCCATCATGTTTGAAAGCTGATAATTGTTCCATTTCTGCTAACTTCTCTAATGGTTCTTTCTCCCAAACTGTGGAGTCATCAGCAATAAAATTAATTACTTCTGGTTCAAGAACAAAATAACCACCATTGATCCAAGCACCATCACCTTCTGGTTTTTCTTTAAAACTGGTAATTTTAGTTTGTTCTTGTCCTAAAGAAATTGCTCCAAACCGTCCTGCTGGCTGTACTGCACTCAGTGTAGCTAAACTTTTTTGTTCTTTATGAAATTTGATTAATTCGGTGATATTTATATCGCTGACACCATCACCATAGGTAAAGCAAAAAGTGTCATTACCAATGTGTTCTCTCACTTTTCTTAAACGTCCACCAGTCATGGTATTATCACCTGTATTGACCAAGGTAACACGCCAAGGTTCAGCATATCCAGAATGGATACTCATCTGGTTAAATCTCATGTCAAAAGTTACATCGGACATATGTAAGAAGTAGTTAGCAAAATATTCCTTGATGATGTAACCTTTGTATCCGCAACAAATGATAAAGTCATTAATACCATGAGCCGAGTATATTTTCATGATATGCCAAAGAATTGGCTTACCTCCAATCTCAACCATTGGCTTAGGTCTGATACTGGTTTCTTCACTGAGGCGTGTACCAAGACCCCCAGCCAAAATTACTGCTTTCATGCAATTTACCTCAAAAATTTGCCAATAGGTGATGATTTGAGTTCGGGATGAAGAGAATGTACAGGAAATAGAGAAACAATGAACTTCTGTAAGAATTCAAGATTCATGATTTTGAGCGTTTTAGCCGCAACACATCTAAAATTCTCGTTCTGGAATTTGAATCCTTACGAATTTTTATATTTTTCCCTAGAAAGAATCTAAAATTAATTTAACTGTAAAATGCTGAATAATTATGAAGAACAAGTAAATTTAAAACAATTTATATGTAAAAAAATCATGAATTACAGTAAGAAAAATTTTAGTTTTATACAATCCAAAAAATCAACTAATATAAAATAACTAGCATCAGACATTGCCTACCTCCAGAAGTATGATTTCTTCTTAACAAACAAAAAAATGCTAGTATCACAAAAGTCAGGAGTCTGTAGGGGTTTAGCAGTGCTAATTAGGGTTTGCTGATAGCGTAGCGTGGCGTAGCACCTGTCACCTGTCACCTGTCACCTAGCCTAATTTGGTTTTTTTCTGACTAGCTACTTAAACCCCTACAGGAGTTAGGAGTCAAGAGTAAAAATCTCTTATTTTGGAAGAAAATTTTAGCGATCAATTGGGTCAAAAATAATTGAGCTTTGGAATAAAGCATCACATTTTTTGGCTACCATTACGCAAATGTTACTCAGGGCTTGCTGATAGTTATCCATGTCCTCTTGTTCCAGGTAAATTTGAGCAGATTTTTCTAAATCTTCCATGGCTTGTGCATGATTTTCTTCAACTTTACTTTCCCCGTATTGAGCTAATTCATAATAAACCATTCCCCGTTTGAGGTAAACTTTAGCCATCTGGGGATTAATATTTAATGCTTGATTAAAATCTGCGATCGCCTGATTGTATTCTTGATCATAATTACTGCTATATTGGGCAAATTGATAACGAGCCAAACCGCGATGGAAGTAAGCTTCTGCTTGGGAAGCATTCAGTTGAATTGCCTCTGTAAAATCAGCAATTGATTTTTGATATTCTTGTTGAAAATTATTGCTATATTTAGCTATTTGAGAACGGACAATACCCCGTCTAATATAAGCTTCCGTGTCACGGTTATTGATGTTGATAGCTTGATTAAAGTTTTGGATAGCTTTCTGATACTCTTGGTCAGGATCATTACTATACTCGGCCAGCATATAGTAGGCATTGCCCCGATTTACAAATGCTTTAACTTCCTGGGGATTAATTTTTAGGGCTTGGTTATAATCTGCCAATGCTCCTTCATAATCATTCAGATTGTAGCGAGAATTACCCCTATGGATATACAATCTAGAAAAATTAGGATTTTTTTTGATACCTTGGGTAAAATTTTCAATTGCTTGCTCATAGTCTCGTTTTCGATAAGCAGCGTTACCACGATCATAGTAATCTAAATAAGACAGATTTTCCTCTTGAGGATGATTATTTTCTTGGCGAGAAATCAAGCTTTGTTGAGTGTAAGGATTTTGGGAAACAAAGGGACGAGTAAATTTAATCATTAAGTCCAAATACCCCAATAAACCCAAACCCAAGAGGCTAAACATAATAGTATAAAACCTTGACTTTTGAGTAGTCTTGGGAGGTTGATAAATAGAAAAATTCTGGGTAAATACTGGTTGCCAATGATGTAGCGGTGATGCAGAAATCACAGGTCGGCGTGAACGAGGATTTTGTGTGTGGCGCTTTTTAGATTTTCGCCGGGGTTTGAGATGTTCTTTAGAAGCGATCGCCTCCAGTGATGGAAAAGGATCACGTCCACCTAAACGCGCCGCACGTTCACACCAAGGACACTTGTCGAGATGATTATGGTAGCGATGCTGGGGGTTAGCAGTACAAGTAACAAGACTCTCTTCAGCGGTGGTTAAAACTGACAACCAAGTTTGAGCAGCAGGACGCAAGTGAGGGTTGTGATGCCCATCCTCAAAACAACGCACAAACAAATCCCGTAAACCGGGAGCGAGCATTTCCCAAGCAGGTGCTATGGGGGTAGGTAAATAGGGAACTTGTTGCCTTTGACTATAAGTAAAATGACCAGCAACGATTCGGACTTCGTAAGTTGGTGGATCAAACTGACCTTGAAAAATCCCGGAAAATGGGTGAGTACCTTCCATTAATAATTGAAATATCAGCACCCCTAACCCAAATAAATCATGGTAAATTTCCCGATCATAGTCAGCAAAAGTTTTATTCTGTAGTTCTGGTGGAGTATACTCTGGTTTACCAACTGGACAACGATAAACAATGTTTTGCTGTGGATCACGAACTTGAAATGAATCTGTATCTACCAAAGTCACTAAGGCAGTATCACTAACTAAAATATTTGACTCATTAACATCACCAATACAATACTGGCTCGCGTGTAAAGCTGCAAAAGCTGCGGCCAAATTACGAGCAGTCCTAAGTAAATACTGATAATTAAATAAAGGACAATTTAGGCGACGGGTTCCCGGATGATAAAGGTCCATGATCGGACGCATCCCCCGAATCCGGGGCATTAAAAAGCCGACGATACTACCGCTACCATCCGCAGCTTGTAACAACTCCTGAGGCCAAGCAATGGAAATATGCCCCAAATTAGCTGTTGGGTTTTCTGGGGGGTTGGCAATCATGGTCTGAAGTTTGTGAGCATGGGTCAGAATTGGCTTGTGATATATTTTGGCCACTAAATTTTCATCTGATGGCACGGCATAGACACAGGCTTCACCCCCACGTCCCAAATTGACCGTGAGATTGAGAATTTCTTGCTGCCCAAGAGAACGAAGTACCTGCATAGTGAAATGACTGTTAACAGTGGTTATTGAAAGGGAATGGGGATTGAAGTACAGACGACCTGATCGGTCGTCAATACGAAATTAAGAATTTAAAAAACGCTGAATCTGAAACTGACAGTCTGGACTATCAACCCTACCCAATAAACATTGTTTATGAATTGCTTAGTGCTGCTATGATAAGAGTCAAATCATCATCTGTGCGATTAGTAATTCTTTCAGAGCATAAAAATTTGACTAGTTGCTCTTTGGCAACGACCTTATCTTCAGCATTGGCTACAAAGTCGAATAAAGGAAAAAAGAATGGTTTGTGGGGTTCACCAACAAGCATATTCAAAGCCAGCATTTGTAGTCCATCAGTGAGAACGCCGATATTAACTATGTGCTGACGCAAAATTTTTATCTGGGTTGTAGTTAAGGCATCAGGTGAAGTCAAAAATGTGGTTTCGTTAATGTATTCACCCCTATTAGGGATTGTCAGCGCCTGTAAGTTACCTGTACTATCCTTGGCTACAGCTAAACCATCACCGATTTGGGCTACTGCTACAACTTTTGGTGTGGCGATCGCAATAATTAAGGTAGTTGCTAAATCCGATGACTGATGTTTGCAGGCCACTGCCTCATCTTCTACTGCTTTTTTAGCAGCTAACATGGCATCAGTTAACAAATTACGCAAAATAGTATCCTCAGTAAAGGTGTTGTGAGTAATTTCGCAATTTGAAATATGTTCTATTGCTGTTTCTACAGCAATCATCGCTCCCACTTTTCCCAAAGTTGCTGAACCAGCCCCATCTGCTGCTGCTGTCACTAAGACATTATTTGGCAATATCTGCCAATGGTGAGCATCCTGACATAACTGCTGGTTTTTAATGTGGCTAGTTCCACATACCGAAGCGGCTACTATCCGCCATTGAGGAATCTGTTTTGGTGTGTTCATAAATTTTTTCTCACAGCTATAGCAGGTGATAGGTGACAGGTGACAGGTGACAGGTGACAGGTGACAGAGTGGAAAGTCTGCTTGTATATTAGTTTTGTCAATGGCTTACGCCATGCTGGGCTATCAGTTCGTGAACTACCACCTGAGTTGTTGCTATAACTGCTAACTGATAACTGATAACTGTTAAACAGACCCCCAACCGATTGGTGGTAGTGCTACTTGTTCGTCTAACTTGGAATGGGAAACCGCTGACATACTTGCTGAAAGCCAAACAAACATTTCAATAAAGTTTAACCCTTTAAGTTTCAGTGGAGTACGTACAGCTATTTGACTTAAACGGTTCATGTTAGCATTTTCTACTCCTACCGTAAAAAAGGCAACACGTTTATTCGCCTCATCTCCTTGTAGCCTCTGTACTGCTTGTTCTATAACATCATCTAGCTCACCTTGTGGCTCACCATCTGTAATCATAAATACCCAAGGACGGTAGTAAGCAATGCCATTGGCACGATACTGAGATTTGCGTTCTTGAATTATTTCTAACGATTTATTAATTCCCGCCCCCATTGTCGTTAGTCCTTGGGCTGTTAGAATAGGTGGGTTGAATTGGTCTGCTGTTACAAAGTCTTGCACAATATTGACATGACTATCAAAAGTAACAATTGCTACTTCTACCCTTCTAGCTGCCAATGAATTTTTTAGTAGCTCATCCTTAAAACTCAGTAGGCCTTGATTTAAAGCCTCAATCCTTTCTCCTTGCATGGAGCCAGATGTGTCTAGCAATAGCACGCACGGACAACGTGGTTCTGGGTTTTCTGCAAATTCTACAACTTCATCTAGTTTTAATGTATCCAGCATAACCTTTTGTGTTATGTTATAGTCCAAAGCGTTACTTTCCCTTGCTCAAAGTATCATAGTCTCCCAGACTAGTACAACTACAAGTATGGTATTTTGCGGTAGATGGATAAAAATTCATCCATGCAAATTATTCCGATCAAATTATCTATTTCAGGAAACTTGAATCACCATATACTTTAGTTAAAGCTAATTAATCAGGGGGAGAAACATTATTTTTGGGTAGATAACCTATCTATCATTTATATCCAAATCATTAAGAATATAATATTCAATATATACATTTCTAAGAAATAAAAATTTAAAGATTTTATGTGGAAAATTTGCTAATTATTAACCAATCAGGAAACACAGTTAATACCGCAATGGGAAAATATGTACCCTGTAATAATGAGAACAGAAAGTTTTACTCTTCTGGAAAATAGTAAAATCTTTGACAGTCTAGTATTATTATGTAATTCACGGAGGATTAATTGATATAGCTGGAGGTAGATTTATGATATTTCATCATCAATTAGTTGGTTGATAGAGAGATATGAAAATAAGTGAAGGGAGAAAAACCTTTACCTTTGACCCAAACCAACTTACTAATTCCCATTTCTTGACCGAGCAGTATTGAGACATATTTCACCTAATCCAGAAATTCATTATTGCTCCAGACTCAATCAATAGTAAAGCAATTTTTCTTTAAAAACTGTAAAAATATGAATAATACTGGCACATTTACCAAATTATCTCCTAAACGTTTATTAAGACAGTTAAGCAATTCTTCTGACACTACTTGTTTACAAGTTTTAAACAATTCAGTGCTATGGTCAATATACTTAGACCAAGGCAAAATTATCTATGCCACTCATTCAGTAGAACCCTTTGATAGACTGGAACGGCATATACGTCGTCTAAGTCAGCAAATTCCCGTACTGAGTAATGAAATTCGTGTACAATTACGCATGACGTTTGAACCTGACTGGCAAACTCAGTTAATTGAACGTAGTGATGATGAACACCAACAACCGCCGGAATATCAAGCTATTTATTGGTTGGTGAATGAAAAACATTTACTCTCTCACCAAGCTGCGTTACTGATTCAAGAGTTAGTAAAAGAGGTAATCGAATCATTTTTGTTGATTAGAGAAGGCACGTTTGAATTAACAGCAGCAATTAATAGTCTACCGAAAATTTGCAAACTTGATGTTGATAGTATTATGGAACACTGCAAAAATCGGTTGCAAAATTTGCAGTCTTTCGCTCCTCAAATCTCTTCTCCTTATCAGCGTCCATACCTGTTGATTAACAGTAAATTTTATGACAAACAATTACCAGAATTACAGCAAAATATCACTACCTGGATGAAGGGTTTTAGTCTGCGTCATTTGGCAGTAATTATGAATCTCGATGAGGTGGAACTGGCTCGAACTTTATACCCGCATATCCTTCAGGGTTCGATTATTTTGCATGAACCGGATCCTCCATTTGATAAACTGCCTAAAATCTTGGAAGATTTTTCATTCGCTCCTAAATACAGCACACTCAGAATTAATGGAAAATCATTTCAGATAGAAGCATCACCATATATTATTGCTGATACTATTTCACCTGATAATATTTCAGAAGCAGGATCTTTAGTTCAAGTTTCTGCTCTACCAAAAGAAAAACTTGGACTATCAACCATACCCAATAACATACCAACCGATGGAGAAAAGGTAAACGCTCGCACTACCGCTAAAAAGCCTTACAAAATTATTTCTGTAGATGATAGTCCCACAATTCTCAAAGAAATCAGCCGTTGTTTGGAAGATGAAAATGTTGCTGTAGTAACCATTAATGATCCCATTAAAGCAGTGATGTCTATTATTAGACATAAACCTGATTTGATTTTATTGGATCTGAATATGGCGGGAATTGACGGTTATGAGTTATGCCGCATTATTCGCAATAATTCCATGTTTAAGGAAATTCCCATTATTTTTGTGACTGGTAGTAAGGGAATTATTGATAAGGTGAAAGCAAGAATGGTAGGAGCTTCTGGTTATTTAACTAAACCTTTTACTCGTGCGGAATTGTTAAAGATGATTTTTATGCACCTGGCATAATTAATTTTTGCAATTGTGTATTGATTTTACGACTTACGCAAAAGGTCACGAAAGTAGGGGTAATTCATGAATTACCCCTACGTAAAATAGGGTTTTCTCACAAAGGACTAAGATCCCCGACTTTTTAGAGAAGTTTGGGATCTTCTGGTTTTTAATGATTTTTAATGATTTTTAATGATTTTTAATGATTTGAATACTCCGTTTTTGATATTATAGCAGTTGAATTGCGGATTAGTATAGAAATTAATTTTACAAAAGAGGATAAAGAAATGCCAGAAACACCAGATTTTTCGACAGGATGGATAATTGACGCAACTGATGATAGAGATTATTTTTTAGAAACTGTTATCAGCAAATTACCACCACAGGAAATAGAAACAGAAGGAAAAAATATTAAACTTGAACGAGCTTTATTTGCTCAAGATGATGATTCACCTATATTAAGAAGGGCATTGCGTTTAGTGCCGGAGGAAGAATGGAGGGCAAAAAGATACAGATATAATCAACCACATTATTTATTTTTACCTTTAGCTAAAAAGAAGAAATATAAAAAATATCGTGCATCTTTGGAGAGTAAAGATTTATTTTTACCTGAATCTGTTGATTTAAGAAGGTGGTTTTCTCCAATTAAAAATCAAGGCAATGTACAATCCTGTACAGCCTGTGCAGGAGTGGCTTTGATGGAGTATTTTCAAAACCGCATGAATGGAAGTGTGAATAATAATTCTGATGCTAAAGATAAAAATGATTCTGCTGAACCAAAACAGGAAAATCTTTCTTGGATGTTTCTTTATAAAGCAACCAAAGAAGTGATGCGATTAACAAAAAATAATGAAGACCCAAAGGAAGATAAAGGAGCTACAATTAGAGATACGTTGAAAGCAATGAGATTGTTTGGTGTAGCACCTGAAAAATGCTGGAATTCTTCTATGAAGAATCTGAATGATGAACCTTCAGCATTTTGTTATGCTTATGCTCAAAATTATCAAGCGACGCATTATTTTAGATTAGATAAATCTGAACTTTCAAAAGAAGAAATTGTAGTGCAAATTAGGATTGCATTATCTTCTGGTTTACCAGCAATCTTTGGTTTTCGTCATGCTGAGATTCTGAAAAATAATATTACCAATCTTGTTAAACGAAAATTGGAGAATACCAAGATATTAGGGCAAATTGATGTAGTGAAAAGCAATAATTCGGAAACTAAAGAAGGTCATGCTCTGGTAGCAGTTGGCTATGATGATAATATGGAATTTGAAAATCCTGAACATCCTGAACATCCTGAACAACCGTTAAAAGGTGCTTTTTTGGTGAGAAATTCTTGGGGAATAGATAACTGGGGAGATAAAGGTTATGCTTGGCTTCCCTATTATTATATTGAACAAGGTTTAGCTACTGATTGGTGGTCTTTATTAAATGCTGAGTGGATTGATTTTCGTGGTTTTGGGTTGGAAGTTGATATAAGTGGAAGTGGTTTATTAAAGGAGCGACAATGTTGTAACTGTTGTGGTTTAGGTTTAAGACTTTGCGGATGTAAGGGTGTCATACGTTGTTGTTAGTCGAATCTGTCACAACAATAATTATTAAAGGTTATTTTGACAAATACTGTAAGTAGTCTGAACATCTTGATTATTCGGATGACTAACAAAATAATCTTTACTGAAATAACAAGCATATTTCAATAAGTCTTTTAACGTTGGGTTATGCTGATTTATTTTATTTTTTTCCCACAGCCAAATTCTAATAGTTTCATCTTGACTAGAAGAAACTATTATAGATGGATTATTTGGAACAAAATTGATACCTTTGATTTCTTCTGTATGACCAAGAAGTTGTTCATCCGGTTCTTTCAGGGGTTGATTATTTTCAAGTTGTGACAAACTCCAGATTTTAATACCTTCATCTTTATCTCTATGGGAAGAAGCGAGAAAATTTACACCATCCTTATTCTTAGTCAGAGCTAATCCATAAATACTATCTCCAGTATTTATTTCACCTTTTAATATATAATTATTTGTGCTTGAAGTATCCCATATTTTTATATTGCCATCATTACTAGCAGATGCTAGTAACTTGCCATCAGAACTAAATTGAATTCCAGTTATTAAATTTCTATGTTTATTTACTAATAATTGTGGTTGTTGATTGTCTTTCCAATTCCATATATATACCCCACCATCTTCATATCCATAAGCAAGAATATCTGATTTAGGATGAAAATCTAAACGATAAATATGATATGCACTCTGATATTCAGTAAAGTCCAAAGCTCTAATTTCTCCTATTTTAGATTGAGAGCCTGTTTTTTCCCGGTCCCATAATCTAATGATTCCATCTGAACTAGCAAAAGCAATAATTTTATCATTTGAGTGAAAACTGGCATCAAACACCATCGCGGGAGTTTGTTGCTCAAGTATTTGTTGATATAGTCATTTAACTTAAGAATGAGACATTAAGATACACAATAATCACGGATGATTTCATCTAAGGGTGTATTTGAAGGAGCATACATTCTGGCTCTCTTTAAGGCACTAAAATCATGCTCAATATC